>JAUWMW010000106.1 GCA_030612965.1 bacterium | reverse complement strand
CCTATTCCGAAGTAGTAGGTGAGGACGGCGCTGTAGAACTGATCTACGAACCGCGCTCACCCGAGGAACTCGACCGTCTTGAGTCCATTGTCAAGAATGCCATCGGCTACGACGCTGAGCGTAACGACCAGGTGGAGATGCTTAACATCGCTTTCGATCGCAGGAACATCGACACCGACCGTGAGGCCCTTGATGCCATGTACCTTCGGGAATTCTACATGGACGTGGCTCGCAAGGTCGGGTATGTGCTGCTGGCAGCCTTCCTATTCCTGTATCTGAAGAAGAAATCCAGGAAGCTGTTCGGTGCCCTGGCCAATCTGGTACCACCACCGCGATCTAGGCGCCGGGCTGCTCCGGAGCCGGAGGAGGTAGAGGAAGAGATACCGGATGTGTTGCCGGAGAAGCGTAAACCGCGCCTGGTGGACAAGATGCAGGAAACGGCCAAAAAAGAGCCGGAGGAAATCGCCAGAGTCATCAAGACTATGATGATTGAGTAGGTTGACCATGGAATACGATGCAATGACACCGATGCAGAAGGCCGCCGTTGCGCTGGTAGCTTTCGGACCCGAAGTCTCGGCCCTGGTCTTGAAAGGAATGGCCGAGCAGGATCTCGAGGCCATCACCCTCGAAATCGCGAACCTGCGCGATGTCCCCAACGAGATCGAAGAGAAGGTGATCGACGAATGCCATCAGATTTTCATGGCTCGGCAATATATCTCCCAGGGTGGTGTAGACTTTGCTCGCCAGATACTGGAGAATGCGGTCGGTAGCGGCAAGGCCAACGAGATCATGCACCGGTTGGAGACGACGATTCGCTCTAGCGGTTTCTCGTTGCTCAAGGATATCGATCCCAAACAGCTTACCGGCTTCTTGCAGAACGAACACCCACAGACAATAGCCCTGATCCTGACCCAACTGACCTCGATCCATGCCGCCGCGGTGCTGGCCGAACTATCCCCGGAGTTACAGGGAGAAGTGTCGTTCCGCATAGCTACCATGGAAAAAATCGCGCCGGACATTCTACGCGAACTCGAACAAACCCTTGAGGGCCATTTTGAGCAGTCGGGCAGTGGTGAAATGTCCACCTCCGGCGGCGCCAAGGCGCTGGCTGAGATTCTCAACCTGATCGACACCTCGGCCGAGAAAAACGTGCTGCAGTCGCTGGAAGCCGGTGATCCCGATCTTGCGGCCGAGATCAAGAACATGATGTTCGTCTTTGACGACATTGTGCTCCTCGATGACCGTTCCGTCCAGCGGTTGCTCAAGGAGATTGAGACCAAGGATCTGTCACTGGCGCTGAAGGCAGCCAGTGATGAGGTCAAGACCAAGATATTCTCCAATGTATCCGAGCGGGTAACCGTGATGATTAAGGAAGAAATGGAGTTTATGGGCCCGACCCGTCTATCCGACGTCGAAGCAGCCCAGACGCGCATTGTCGAAGCTATCCGTCGCCTGGAGGAGGAAGGCCAGATCATTATTACCGGTCGCGGCGGTAAAGAGGATGTTATTGTCTAAAATTATTCGCTATACGCAGCAGGCGCCCACCGTCTACATCGGCGAAAAGCATCTTGATCGCAACAAAGAGGCGGCGGCCGAACAAAAACTTGCGAGGCTTTTGCCTGACGTGGAAGTGTTCACCGATCCTGATGGCGCCAAACTTATCCCCGTACAGGAAGTCGACAAGATCGACCGGGTCCTTCAGCAGATGTCTGATAAGTCCCGCCAAGATGGTTTGCGGCAAGGACACGACAGAGGCCTCAAGGAGGGGCTGAACAAGGCGCGAGAGGTTCTTCAACAACTGGACCAGGCTATCAAAGACGCCGTCACTCAGCGCGAATCGCTACTCAATGAGGCCAAGCAGAAGATTCTTGAACTGGTAATCCAGATCAGCCGCAAGGTCACTTACGATGCCGTCAAGGCGGACCCGGAAGTCACTCTCGAAATGATCAGCGGCGTTATTGACAGCCTCGTTGACCGATCGCGGCTGAAGATCAAGGTTCATCCCGATCACTTACCTATCGTCGAGCAAAACATCGACATGTTCCTCGAGGGTTCTACTACTATCAAAGAGATCACCATTGAACCGGATCCACGGGTGAAGTACGGTGGTTGCTTCATTGAAACGCCTACCGGTGATATCGACGCCCGCCTGGAGTCGCAGTTCGAGGTCATTGGGGAGGCCATCCTTCTCACTGAGGAGAACTCTTGACGCATTTCGCTTATGATGTCTACGCCGAAAGGATAGCCAATGCTCGGCCGATTAAACATTTCGGCAAAGTTACCAAGGTAGTCGGGTTGGTGATCGAATCTGCCGGGCCGGCCGTGTCGGTCGGTCGGTTGTGTCATATTGAGAACTTCGACAGTGGTGTTCGCATGAAGGCCGAGGTGGTTGGTTTTCGTGACGATAGAATTCTCTTGATGCCGTTGGGGTTGATATCAGGTATCACCCCGGGCGCCATTGTAACATCGACTTTTGAACAACTACGCGTGCCGGTCGGAGACCAACTGGTGGGTCGTGTGCTCGGCGGTCTGGGCCAACCGATCGACGGCAAGGGACCGGTGCTCACAAGCAGCATGCGGCCGGTGCATGCTGAACCGATTGCCGCCCTCAAACGACAGCGGATCGAACAGGCGTTGCGGACAGGGATACGGGCTATCGACCTTACCTGTGCCATCGGCAAAGGTCAGCGCATGGGCATTTTTTCCGGCTCGGGTGTTGGTAAATCGGTCATGCTCGGCATGATGGCGCGTGGTTCCTCGGCTGACATCAACGTCATAGCGCTGGTGGGGGAGCGTGGTCGTGAGGTGCGTGAATTCATTGAACGCGATCTTGGACCGGAAGGGATGAAGAACAGCGTGGTCGTTGCCGTGACCTCCGACCAGCCGGCCCTGATTCGAATCAAGGGGGCCATGGTCGCGACGACCATCGCCGAACACTTCCGCGATCAGGGTCGTGATGTCATGCTCCTGATGGATTCTCTGACGCGAATAGCTATGGCCCAGCGCGAGATCGGTATCGCCGTTGGTGAGCCACCCACCACCAAAGGCTACACACCTTCGGTCTTCGCTCTGCTGCCGCGTCTTCTGGAACGGGCCGGGCACACGGCCAAGGGCTCCATCACCGGCATTTATACCGTCCTGGTGGAAGGTGACGATTTCAACGAGCCGGTCTCGGACGCTGTGCGCTCGATTCTGGATGGACATGTTTCACTGTCGCGCCGGCTGGCCACCCACAACCAATACCCGGCCGTCGACGTGCCCGATTCAATCAGCCGACTGGCCAAGGATGTAGCAACCGACGAAGAGCAAAAGCTGGCCGGTGAGGTACGGGAGTTGATATCAGTGTACAGTGAAGCTGAAGATCTGATAAACATTGGTGCCTATGTCAAAGGCTCCAATCCGGGCATCGATCGCGCTATTGACAAACATGAACCTCTCAATGAGTTTTTCCGACAGGCCATAATGGAACCGTCCGATCACGAGGACTCTCTCCAACAGCTTGGGGAAATACTGGCCGACTAAGGGGCGCTTCCAGTGAAAAAGTTCAAATACCGTCTGCAGGCACTCCTGAAGGTTAAGGAACATATCGAGCGAGAGCGCCAAAAAGAACACGCCTCAACTCTTCAGAAAGTTCACCAGCAGTCAAACGAACTGGATCGTCTTGACCGGTCGCGCGACAGTAACCTGTCTCAGCAGCGCGACCAGATGAAGGAAAATCTCTCAGTGGCCGAGATGTTAGTCTATTCGCGCTATCTGGCCAGACTGAAACGCGAACGATTGGCCGGTACCGAACTGCTCAAAGCGCTGGAAGAGGAGAGGGAGAAGAAGCGCACTGATCTCGTTGAAGCTGCCAAAGAACGGCGCGTTCTCGAGAAGCTCAAAGAACGGCAGTTGGCCAAACACAACGCCGAGATCGAACAAGCGCTCACCAAAGAGGGTGACGAGATCGCTGTTACCTCGTATCGCCGCAAGACGCAATCGTAGCCGGACTGAAGCTCGGGAACCTCAACGCCATTGTAGACAAGGATGCCCCAGGTATTTGGGCTTGTTGATAAAGTCCCTTCAGCGTGTTGCGGCGGGTCTTGCGAATTCGTGTGACCCGCCGCCGTTGTCCAACAAGGAGTTAGGTGTCGGGTCACAACCACGCTTTCAGCGCGTCCAAGACCCGACACAACGTAATCAGGGTTTGTCAACACTCCCGAACGTCCGGGCCACGCGGCCCCACCGTAGTGTTTCAGTCTGTCGGCTTAGCGCCTATCTCGGCGATACTCCAGACCACCTCAAAGTCCTGCAAAAAAGGCCTCCCAAATGGGAGGCCGATTGAGTATTCAAACAACATCGATGTTTCTGCGGTGCCTGTTCAGTGTCGTCACTGGTAACAAGGTGGGGGAGGAGGACCATCCTGGAACATGTAATCGACCAGGTAAACCAAGTCGCTGATGTCAATAATCTCCTCCGGGTCACCATCGAGATTCGCCTCACCCGGACAAACTGGCGCCGGACCGGAGACGAACATGTAGTCGATCAAGTAAACCAGATCAGAAATGTCGACAGCGTCGTCGGGGCTGTTGTCGATATTCCCACGGTCACCTATGCAGCAGCCGCCAGCCAGGATGTCAAGATAACCCTTGACTACCTGGGGGGAGAAAGGCTCATGGAAATCATCTGAAAACAGGGTGCTGTACTCCACCTGGGGTGCGAATATGGTGGCTGTGTCGACCGTCACAAGCTGCGGGTCGATGGTCGACAGGTATCCGAAGTGGATGGTGCCCAGAAGCCCTTCGCCGGGTGGAATGAGATCTTCAAAGGCTATGAAGTAGATGCTGAGACCGGAATCAATGGTAGCCCAGCCGGTAGAGGTGTATCCGGCCAGACGTCCGCCGACGAACGAGAAAGAATCCACCGTTACTTCCGGTGAATCCCAACTTACGGTCACCTCGACCCCGGTGAGAGATTGGTCATTGGTGAAATAAACCGGCAATTCGCCGCTGCCGCCGGTATGGGCCACGGCGGAATCAATCCGCAGGGTATCGGGTATCCCGGGATCCTGCGCCAGAACCAAGCCGCCAGTAGGGGTGAGAGCCAGAACCATCGCAGCCGACATCAGATAAGTTTTCATACTGTCACGCATCACTGTTTCCTCGTCATTTTACGAACTAGTAGATAGCAAAAACAATGCAAGTTAGCAGAAAACTGTCAAAGGCCGATACCCGAGTAAGTAATTGAGCCGGTGCTATTGAACCGCCAGCAATATAGGCAAAGATGTGCTTTCTGGCAATAGTTTTTTTCGGTTGCAGCTTGCAAGAGGATTCACATACTCAACCCCTATAGGGTACAGTCTGCCCGTTTTGCCACGACGACACTCATTTTTCGCGAAATTCTGCCGATGTTTCAACTATGGCTATACAGAAGCAAACCCGCAAGATCGAACGCTGCGCCTATATCAAAGCTTGCTACCTGGCCGAGGAACTGAAATGCTTCGGTTACAAGTCAGATTGTCCCCTCTACCAGGAATCGAACGGCGAATACCACAGCGAGCAAAGATTTAACGAGGCCATGGACAAACTGATCAATAAGACCATCGCCAAGTACCAACTTCCATAATCCGCTCTCTTTCTCGACAATAGACAGGGGACGGCCGATCTGTCTGTCCCTGGAAAAATAATCCACCCGTCCAGAGTAAACGATTCCAGTATGAACTCTCCCAACCGACGTTTCCCCGACCTGCCCGTCAGTGCAATCTATAACCGGACAGCAGCTTAGCCGTGTGTTTCGAGGCTTGGCATAGATGCTGCTTATAGCTGGGCGGAGAAATGTATGATTAAAGGACTTTACACCTCAGCCTCGGGCATGGTACCCCACCTGAAGAAGCAGGAACTCTCGGCCAACAATATCGCCAATGCCGGGACTCCCGGGTTCAAAAGGGATATGATCTTTACTCAGGAGTTGTCACGGGCCGAGCGGAAATTACAGCCGCGTCGGACGGACTGGGAACAGCCGATGATTGAGGAAGTGTACACCGATTTCACAGCCGGGTTTTTCGACAAAACCGGCAACCCGCTGGATATGGCTATCGAAGGGGACGGCTTTTTCACGCTTGAAGCGGAAGACGGCAGTGTTCTGCTGACTCGGTCCGGCAGCTTCACGGTCGATGCCGACGGGTTTGTGACCTTCCCCGGCGGCCTCCGGCTGATCGGTGAAGGTGGGTCGGTCGAGGTTGGCTCAGGCAAGGTGACGATAGGGCAGTCCGGCGAGATTCGGTCGGACGGCGTTATCGTTGCCCGGATCGTGCCGGCTACGGTGGCTGATATCAACCAGTTGGAAAAGATCGGGAACTCTCTGTACGCTGTGCCGGAGGGTATTGAGTTGATCGCGGTAGAACGGTTCGACATCAGGCAAGGATATATTGAAACATCGAATGTCGACATCGTTCGCGAGATGATCGACATGATGATCTCATTTCGGGCCTACGAGGCTAACTCTCGGGCCGTTCAGGCACAGGATCAATCTTTGAACAATTTGTTCAGCCGGGTCGGCGGTAAGCAGTAAATGAGGCGCAAGCCAAGGAGATAAAGATGATAAAAGCGATGCGTACAGCGGCATCGGGCATGGTGTCGCAACAGATGAATGTCGACAACATCGCCAACAATCTGGCTAACATGAACACGACCGGCTTCAAGAGGAGCCGGATTGAGTTCCAGGATGTTTTGTACCAGAAGTACCGCCGGGCCGGATCAGCGACAGCAATCGGCAGTCGAGTACCCAATGAGTTGGCGATTGGATACGGCACCAGACCGGTCGCCACGGTTCGCCAATATACGGTGGGTGATCTTACGCAGACCGGCAACCCGCTCGACCTGGCCATTACCGGAGACGGCTTCTTCCAACTGCAACACCCGGACGGCGGCACCGTGTACACCCGCGACGGCGGTCTCAAACTCTCGGCTGACGGACGTCTGGTCAACTCCGACGGTTACATCATTCTGCCCGAAATCACTATCCCCGAGGATGCCACCTCGATAGCCATCGGCAAGGATGGTTCCATCCAGGTGATGCAGATTGGTTCCGATGAGCCCACCGAGATCGGCCAACTCGAACTGGCAAGGTTCATCAACCCGGCCGGTCTGTCGGCTATCGGGCGCAATTTGCTGGAAATGACGGCGGCCTCCGGTGATCCCATTACCGACGTAGCCGGGCAGAACGGTATTGGGGAGGTCGACCAGGGATACCTTGAGATGTCCAACGTCCAAGTGGTCGATGAGATGGTCAATATGATCGTGGCCCAACGCGCCTACGAAATGAACTCCAAAGCCATCCAGACGGCTGATGACATGGCGTCCATCGCCAACAACCTGAAGAGATAGCGCACAATGAATAGACTACCAGCAATATTGATTCTCACTTTGGCTCTCATACTGACGGTGACGCCGGCATCGCAGTCGGTTACCTGTGAGCAGGCGATACAAGCCAAAGTTACCGCCATGTACGATCTGGACACCAATTGGTATCGTGTTGAGGTCCTGTCACATTCTCTGAAGAGTGCTGAAGTGAACCCGCAGCAACTGACTCTGCGGCCACTGTCACAGAAAGAACCGTTAGGGCTGTTCTCGATGATGGCCGATCTGAAGATGGACGGCGAGCGGCTGGAGAGCGGGCAGGTCAGATTGAAAATCAGGAAGTACGCCGACGTTCTGGTCCTGCTGAACAATGTGCGGCGCTCTGACCCGGTCACGGTCGAACAACTCACGCCGCAACGGATGGAAGTCACGGCTTTGCACGAACGGCCGCTTATCGAACCGTCCGAACTGGTAGGGAATCGTGCAAAACGGAATCTCAAACGTGGCAATATCCTGACCGCTCGTGATCTGGAACCTA
>JAUWMW010000165.1 GCA_030612965.1 bacterium | reverse complement strand
AGTGGATCCACGGAACGATGCAGTTGGGTTCGCTTGATCGCATCGCCGCGGCCACTGGTCGAGTCACCGTGGGTGATTTTCGGCAGGCGGATATCGCCGTGGGAAACGAAGGCGCCCCCATCACCACCGGCGCCATGCAGCGACTGTTTGCAGACAAACAGCACTCGCGGTTGATGGTCAACATCGGCGGCATGGCTAATTACTTCTATTTCCCAGCCAAAGATTCTCCGCTGAAAATATCCGCTGCCGACTGTGGACCGGGTAACAGCCTGTGCGACCTCCTGAGCAGCCGCCTGTTTTCACAGCCTCACGACTCCGGTGGGCGCATAGCCACATCCGGTCATGTCAACGACGAGTTGCTCGCTCTACTGACGGCGGACAGTTTCTTTTCCGACCGGATGGTATCCACCGGCAGGGAGAGGTTCGGGCTCGCGATGGCCGAGTCCATCATCGCGTTTGGGCGGTCTAGTCGCATAGGAAAGGCCGACCTGATGAGGACGGCGGCGGAATTGACGGTCTGGAGTATCGTTCGCAAGCTGCGACCGCTGGCGCGCCGCGACCATACCCTGATAAATTTATATTTGACCGGCGGCGGACGCCGAAACATCTTCTTTGTACGACGGCTTAGGCAGCTCCTGCCTGAGTTGACAATTCGATCGGCCGATGAACTCGGATTCAATGCTGATTTCATCGAGGCGGCTGCTTACGCCGTGATGGGCGAGGCCTGCCTTCGCGGTGAAGCGTTGCCGGCGAAAACAAACAAGCAGGCGAGTCGGACGCGACCCGTTTTGGGAAGAATAGCCCAGCCTCCCCACCGGGATGTCCGAGTCTCGGCGATAAGGCGAAGAGGATGACATTGAAAAGGATGGTTCGGATGATTGCCCGTATCGGGACAGCGGTGCTGGTAGTAGCTTTGGTCTTCAGTTGCGCTACCGTGCCGCTACTGAGGGATGAGAGTTCGTCCAACGTCATGCGCGTGCCGTTCGTGCGGGTGTTACTGGATGAAAGCCAGACGGAAGTCACAATCGGGGCCGACCGCCAGTTCGCTATCGAGTGTCTTCAGGGCGGTCAGCAGGAAGTTTACTATTCCAACCAGCCGGTTACTATCGTCAACCAGCGACGGACGCTCACGGTTGAGGACCATAATGGCACACCTCTGAGAGAGGGACTCGACGAGGTCAACATCATTCCCCGTGGCGCCGGCAATCGGCTACAATTGGACCGATTCCGGTACCGCGGCATTATGAAACTGTTGCCGACGGGACAGACGGTCCAGTTGATCAATATCGTCTACATGGAAGATTACTTGCGCGGAGTGGTTCCACCCGAGATCGGCAAGCGCACCGACAGTGAAATCGAGGCGGTCAAGGCTCAGGCAGTGGCGGCGCGTACCTACGCTCTGGCTCATCTTCAGCAGTATCCTGCTGAGGAATACGACATGAAATCGAGTATCATGGATCAGATCTACCAGGGGATGACAGTAGAGAACAGACTGACCAATCGTTCTATCGACGCCACCGCCGGACAGGCGATCACTTACGATGATCAGTTCATCAACGCTTACTACCACTCCACCTGCGGCGGCATGACCGACGATATCGAAAGCGTCTGGGACCGTAAAGAGACGCCCTATCTGAAGGCTGTGGAAGACTCCGGCGCCTGCTCCTGGTCCAAGTACTACACCTGGCGAGAGGTCTTCACCGAGCAACAGTTGCGGGGACGGATTGAGCAGTACCTGTCCAGCGATCGCGGTCGTGATTTGGTGATCGGACGCATAACCGGTGTTGAATTGTCGGAGCGCACACCCGGCGGAAGAGTAATGACACTTATCGTGAAAACGGCCAGGGACAGTTACCGGTTCAAAAAGGATCGTATCAGGTGGGTGATCGGACGCACCTCCAATCCAGACTTGATTTTGCCGTCGGATCGGTTCGACGTGGTGATTGGTCGCGATGCCTCCGGGCAACTTGAATCGGTCACCTTCAAAGGGCGAGGGTATGGACACGGGGTCGGCATGTGCCAATGCGGCGCCATCGGGCTGGCCCGGCAAGGATGGTCGTTTGACAAGATCCTAAAACACTACTTCACCGGTGTGGATATCAATAAGACGTATTGAGTCCACGTCGGATGACACGACCGATAGTGACGTCGGTGGGTATGAAGATGCAGCGCTTATTGATCTTGATTCTCTGTTTGTTGGTCGGCGGCGTGAGCAACGCCGCTCAGCACACCTATACTGTGGGTCTCAATGGCGGCCTGTCACGGTTGGTCGGTGATGATGCCAACTACTTTCCGTTCCAGAAGAGCTACGGATTGGAATTCCAGTATCGCCTCGATGATTTCTGGCGGTTACACTTCGATCTGTCACGCCACAGCATAAACAACGACACCCTGGGCTACGCAAAGCTTTCGCTGGGTAGTGGTGACCAGCACACATCCGCACGTTTCAAGGCCACCCGGCTGGGTGTCATGGCCGATCGACGCCTGTGGATGAAGGACTACCAATGGCGCCTCTGGGCCGGAATCGGGGGTGGGTTGATGGTCTGGAAGGTGTTGGACCCAAACACCGGCGGAAAACTTCAGGTGCCCGGCATCCACGACGCCACTATTGACTTTGCCTCCACCGAACTGTTCGTTGGAGGGCAGACAACATTGCAATGGGCGGTCAATGAACGATGGTCATTCAACTGGCGTCTGCGGGCCGACTACCTGATAGGGTTAGGAGCAGAGTTCGCCGATGAGGTCACGTCGTCGCGCGGGAGGATCATGCCATCGGTAATGATCGCCGTGGGGTATTCGTTCGGGCTGTCAAAAGCCTCGTGGAGATCAGAGGAGAGTTGGTTGATCACACCCGGTGAACCACCGCCGGATCCACCCAGTCAGACTACCGATGGCGACGGCGACGGCGTCCCGGATGAATCCGATCGTTGCCCCGATACACCATCCGGTTTGCCGGTTGATCGATTCGGTTGCGCCTCCGACTCCGACGGCGATGGCGTACAGGACAACCTCGACCACTGTCCTCAAACCGAGTTTCGCGCCCGCAGCTTCGTCGATATCCACGGCTGCCCAACTGATTCCGATTTCGACGGAGTCCCGGACTACCTTGACAAGTGTCCCAACAATCCGGTGGGCGCAGCGGTCGATGCCGATGGCTGCCCGCTCGACACCGACAGCGACGGAGTCCCGGACGGGCTGGACGATTGCCCTAATACCCTCTATGGGGTACAAGTTGATCCCAACGGTTGTATCGATCTTTCCATGCTGTCCAAGCCGATGGTGCTGAACATTGACTACGTACCCGGCTCGTTCGAGATCGATCCCCATAGTCGCGAGCGACTGAAAAAACTGGCCTTGATGCTCAGCTTTGTGCCGGCCGTCCGACTTGAAATCAACGGTTACACCGACAACATCGGAACCGCCCTCTCCAACCGAGAGTTATCCCAAAAGCGCGCCAACCGCGTGCGTGATTTCCTGGTAACTCAGGGAATCGACCACAATCGCATCAAAGTGTTCGGGCGAGGTGAAACGAGTTTTGTTGCCTCCAACCAAACCGCCAATGGAAGAGCCGCAAACCGAAGGATAGAGATCATCTTCTTTGAATAGTCAGAGCCAGTTATGGAATGGGGTTACCTTTTAGACAATCCACTTGACCAACACCACGCTGTCTACGCCGTGGTGGTGCTGCTACCCGAACGTCTGGAACAGGTCGTGGCGCCGTTGCGTGAGCGGTACGACCCTCTTTACAACCTGATCAGTCCGCATATTACACTGATCTACCCGTTTGAGTCGGATCGACCGCTGGACGAATTGGCGGCTATCATCCATGCGGAAACTGATGCGCTCGCACCGGTACCACTGAAGTTGAGCTCCATCGGTGATTTCTACCCCCGTATTCCAAAGATTTATTGGAACGTAGAGAAAAATAACCAGTTTTGCGAACTCTACTACCGTCTCTATTCACGGCTGGGTGTCCCCATACCTTACAAGAATTATCAGCCGCACGTAACGGTGGCGCGTGAGATATCGATGCATCGAGTGCTCCTGGTCAAGGAGAAGATTATCGACTATCTGCCGGATGAGTCGTTCGAAATCTCAGCTATCGACATGATTACGCCCTTGCCCGGCGGTAAGTGGGTTTCGGTGCGTACCTTCCCTTTGACGGAATAGCCCCCAGCCAGCAGGACAAAAAACCCGCCATCCCCAGAATTCGCTTGCCTCTGTTTGGAGAATTAGGTAGACTTCCAGCGAGGTAGTATGAAAATCCTGATTCTGACCCAACATTTTCCGCCTGAAAAAGGGGCGGTCAGGCGTCTTTTTGAATTCGCCCGGTATTTCGTTCAGAAGGGTCTGGACGTGTCGGTGATGACCGCGATTCCCAATTATCCGGACGGGATCGTGCCGCCGGCCTATCGTGGTAAGTTCTTCTGCGCCGAAGAGATGGACGGAATCAAGGTGTACCGAAGCTGGGTCTTGCCGGCCTCCAATTCACAACCGACCAAGAGGATGGTCGGGTTTATCACCTTTCTCATAACGACCTTGATAAACTCGTTCAGGGTCAAGACAAAGTTCGATCTGATTCTGGCTTCGACGCCACCGGTAACGACGCCGGTAGTGGGCTGGCTCCTGAGTAAAATCAACCGCTGTCCGTTTGTCATCGAAGTGCGTGACTTGCAGCCGGAGTCCGGTGAAGAGTTCGGTAATCTCAACCAATCGCTGTTTACGCGGACGGTTCGCAGGATAATCCATGCGCTCTACCATAAAGCGGACAGAATAGTCTCTGTTACCGACGGTATCTCGACTTATATGGAGGCGATCGGAATCCCGCGGACCAGGATGGCCACTATCAAATCCGGGGTCGGGCGGGAATTCATCAACGCCGATTCCAATGGCATCCGCGGAAAGTTCGGCTGGGATGAGAAGTTCCTGGTTTTGTACTCCGGCACGCTGGGTTGGGTGCGGCCGTTTGAGACGGTCATAGAAGCGGCCCGACAACTGGTCGATCAGCCGGATATCCACTTCGTTTTCCTGGGTGATGGACAGAAGAAGTCCGCGCTTGAAAATATGGTGCGTGATTACGGACTTAAGAATGTCAGCCTGATAGGTATGCAGCCACTGGAGAACATCCCATACTTCCTGAAGGCGGCCGACGTCTTACTCGAGTGTCTCAAGGAAGTAAGTGTCGCCAAGATGGCTTTCCCCTCAAAAATGTTCGAGTACATGGCCTCCGGTCGGCCGGTGGTGTTTGGATCCCGCCAGGGTGAAGCTATCGATGAACTCAGGCTCGCCGGCGGTGCGCTCACCTATCCGTCGGATTCACCGGAGGAGTTGCGGGA
>JAUWMW010000222.1 GCA_030612965.1 bacterium | reverse complement strand
TCTTTCGGCTCCACGATTCGGGTACCGCCAAAGACGACAATAGTGGATCGGATCTTCTCCTGTTGAAGAATGACCTCCGCTTTCATCATCTCTACTTGTAACCGGAACGGTCGCGAGGAGTCCAGTGACATGAAATCGTCGTCGTAGTAAGCAACCTTGTAGGCCGGTGAACGTTTCAACCGGGTCGTCAATTGAGCTTTGTTGAGTGAAGGCTTTTTCGCCATGTTATCGTTACATCCTATGTCGTATTGTTCTTACGGCGTCGTGTCGAATGAGTCTCAACTCAGGAGGCCACCGGGTCTTTGTAGTGCTCCTCAAGCGGCACCGAAGAGGACACTCCGAGACAAATGCCGAGTGATTGTGCCGCTTTTACCAGTGGGTGATCGGGCGTAACAGTGCGTATCCTGCCGGCCACGTCCTCAAGGGGTACCGCCACCATCTGCTGGTTTTGTAAACCGACCATTATGCCGGTCTGCCTGCGGACCACCATGTGAACCGCCTCGACTCCGTAGCGAGTAGCCAAAAGGCGATCAAAGGCGCTGGGCGAACCGCCGCGCAGCAGGTGCCCCAGTATAGTCACGCGACACTCGATATTGGTCAGCCCCTCGACCTGCGCGGCCACCTGATGCGAGACGCCGCCGAGCCGTATGGCATCGGGGGAGTTGGCGATGGTTCGCGCTACCGTCATCTCCCCTCCGACCGGACGAGAACCCTCGCCAACCACTACGATTGAGAAAGTCTTGCCGCGAGCGTTACGAGTCCGCACAGCGTCGCAAATAGCATCAATGTTGTACGGAAACTCCGGCATCAACACGATGTCGCCGCCACCCGCTAAACCGGCGCACAGGGCCAGCCATCCGGCGTAACGGCCCATCACCTCGATAATCATCACGCGATGGTGCGATTGCGCCGTGGTATGGATTTTGTCCACGGCATCGGTTGCGGTCACGCAGGCAGAGTCGAAACCGAAGGTTACTTCAGTTCCAAAGAGATCGTTGTCGATGGTTTTTGGTACGCCGACGATGGGCAGTCCTTTCTTGGCCATCCGGGCCGAAGCGGCCATGGTACCATCACCGCCGATGGCAATCAGCGCGTCCAGGCCGAGCGACTCGAAATTGCGTACCGCCTGACTGGAGCGATCCAGAAAGATGTACTCCTCGTCCTGGAGCACTGGAAAATGGAACGGGTCGGCCCGGTTTGAAGTACCCAGGATGGTGCCTCCTCGGGCGAGGATGCCGGAGGCATCATCGATATCGATTTGACGATACCGGTTTTCGATCAGACCCTCGTAACCATCGGAGAACCCGATTACTTCGAGGTCGTAGTCGTTGTACGCCGTCTTGACAATCGCTCTGATCGCGGCGTTGAGACCGGGGCAGTCACCGCCACCGGTGAGGATACCGATTCTTCTGATTTCTTTACTCATGATCGTAATTTACCTCATCCAGTCGCCCTTGAAAACCAAAATCTTACCAGGTAGCTCCCAGGTAAGCACACTGTTTTTTTCGGCACAATTCCCCACCTCTTGAAGTTTTCCCCATTGACCATCAACTGGTTACGTGCCTCTTGCGGATAAAATTCTTGTTGTTTTGGGCGATAAATGATAGTAGGAAGCATAGTTGTGATACAAACCAAATGACAACAAAAGGAATCGGATGCGGGTAAAACAGTTTTTGGTCTTGCCTCGACTGCCGAAACGAATCCTGGCTCTCCAGGAATTGGCGCAGAATCTCTGGTACTCATGGAACTGGGATCTGGTCAAGCTGTTCATACGGCTCGACCCGGAGATGTGGGAGGCATGCTATCAGAATCCAGTCAAAATGCTTTCCCGGTTGCCACAGGAGAAACTGGAAAAGGCGGCTCAGGACGATGGCTTTGTGGCC
The DNA here is from genome assembly GCA_030612965.1 of bacterium. Taxonomy (GTDB): domain Bacteria; phylum Zixibacteria; class MSB-5A5; order GN15; family FEB-12; genus JAJRTA01. Next base: position 2,310 of record JAUWMW010000222.1, on the reverse strand, counting down.
AGTATCGACCGCGTGCACCAGAAATATCGCGACTATCTTGAGCGAAAAAAATGGTTCGACCAGAACTTTGGGGATCTAAACGGCAGCCGCCTGGCCTACTTTTCTTTGGAGTACGGTCTGGACACCGGGCTGCCGGTTTACTCCGGTGGTTTGGGTGTGCTGTCGGGTGACACTTTGAAATCGGCCTCCGACCTTGGGCTACCGGTGGTTGCCGTGGGACTGCTGTATCGATACGGCTATTTCCGCCAGTTTCTCTCCAGCGACGGCTGGCAGCAGGAACGGTACGAAGAAAACGACTGGTACCATATGCCGGTGCAGTTGGTCAAAGGTGAAAACGATCAGCCACTCAGGATCGGTGTTGAGATTGACGATACACCGGTACAGGTTCAGGTTTGGAAAGTGATGGTCGGCGTCACGCCCATGTTCCTGCTCGATACCAACATACCGGAAAACTCGTCCAAGTGTCGTGAGATCACCTCGGTGCTATACGGCGGCGACAAAGACACGCGTATCCGGCAGGAGATTATCCTGGGAATCGGCGGCGTGCGGGCGCTTCGGGCCATGGGTCTCCAGATCGACGCTTATCATCTCAACGAAGGGCATTCCTGGTTCTTGACGCTGGAACGCATCCGGCGTTTGATGCAGGAGGAGCATCTCAGCTTCGCCGAGGCATCTCAGTATGTCTGGTCGACTACGGTCTTCACTACCCATACGCCGGTGCCGGCCGGCAACGAACGGTTCGACTCGGTGCTGGTACATCGTTACCTGGGCAAGTTCATCTCTGATTTGGGCATCAGTTGGAAGGAATTCCTGGCCCTGGGCCGTGTCTTCCCCAATGACGAAACGGAGCCGTTTTGTATGACGGTGGCGGCGCTGAAGCTGGCCGCTTTCGCCAATGGCGTATCCGAACTTCACGGTCAGATATCACGTCAGATGTGGCACAACATCTGGCCCGATCTGCCGACTGAGGAAATCCCGATCCGGGCCATCACCAACGGCGTGCATCCATCGTCCTGGATTTCCCACGACCTGAACGAACTGTACGAAAGCTACTTCGGCCCCGACTACCGCGAAAAGCCCGGCGATCTGAGCACCTGGAAACTGGTCCATCGTATCCCCGATGCCGAATTGTGGCGTATTCACAACCGTCGACGGGAACGACTCGTTTTCTTTGCTCGCAAGCGCCTCAACCAACAATTGATACGTCGCGGCGCCTCACAAATGGTCATCCAGCGGGCCGATCAGTTGCTTGATCCTCAGATATTGACGATCGGCTTTGCCCGCCGCTTCTCGACTTACAAGCGCGGCAATCTGATCTTCTCCGATCTGGACCGCCTTGATAAGATCCTCAATAACGAGGCTCGTCCGGTGCAGATTCTAATCTCCGGCAAGGCGCATCCCCTGGATACCCCCGGGAAGGAAATCATCAAGCAGATGGTTGCGTACACCTCCGAAGAACGGTTCAGACATCGGATCATCTTCCTGGAGGACTACGATATCAATGTCGCCCGTTATCTGGTGCAGGGGTGCGATGTCTGGCTGAATAATCCGCGTCGACCGCAGGAAGCCTCCGGTACCTCCGGCATGAAGGCGGCCTTGAACGGCGCACTCAACTTGTCCATCCTCGACGGCTGGTGGGTTGAGGGATACGATGATACCACCGGATTCAAGATCGGCAATGGCGAGGAGTACGACAACGTCGAGACACAGGATCATTTTGACGCCGAGATGTTGTACAATACGATGGAGCGCGAAGTCGTCCCACTGTTTTACGAGCGTAGTGAAATCGGCCTGCCGATGCAGTGGATTTCCAAGATGAAAGCAACCATCCAGATGGCCGGAGAGCGATTCTCCAGCCAGCGGATGCTCAAGGACTACACCAGGCATTTCTATCTGCCGGCCATCGAGGCCGGACGCAAAATGCGCCAGGATCAGCATCGTCTGACCCGCGACACCACCAACTGGGTGACCCGGGTCGGCAACAGTTGGGACAAGATCGACATCAAAAACGTCGACATTCCCGACTTGGGAGCGACGCTTTATGTCGGACAGCAATTCCCTATTACCATCGAAGTTTTTCTGGGGGAAATCGGTCCGGATGATGTCGAGGTGCAGATCATCTCGGGTCGCCTCAACTCACAGGAGCAGATCAAGGACTTCCAGCCGGCGGTCGCGCAGCCCGTCAACAGCGGGCAGCCGTCCAGCGATGGAGTTTACGCATTCGCCGGTGAGGTCACCTGCGGCGAGTCGGGAAGGTTTGGCGTCACCGCCCGCATCATCCCCAAGAACGAGAACATGCCTCACCCGTTC
>JAUWMW010000233.1 GCA_030612965.1 bacterium | reverse complement strand
CCACGACTATGAATGGTTCATCAATGAAATGCAGCAAGAGGCCAAGTCGCAGCCATCGGCCGACACTTCTTCGGCCTCGCAGCAGCCGGAACTGACGACAGCCGAACCGTCGTCTTTTGTAGATCCGATCACGCCGCCGCCCGATTCGCCGGTTGGAGCACAACCGCCGAGTCCTGGGGAAGCAGTCGAGAAATTCATCGACGAGTTCAAGAAGGAAGTCGAGAAGATTCACGACTCCGAACCGGAGAGCATCCTGGTCGAAGCAGATCAACAGTCAGCCTCATCGACCGACGCTGACCACGACTGGGAGAATTCGCTTGAGAAGATTGCACCGGACCGGGTCGAGTGGTTCACGAAAGAATTCGTCAATACCCTCGCCGAGAGGATCGCGGAAAAAATCGCGGCGAAAATTGACGGGGAAAAGTTACTCGCTCTGCTGAAGAGCGAAATCATGGCTCAGGCGGCACGGAAAAAGCAAGGGCGGGCTTGATGGACCAGGTTGCCCCTTCGCTGAAATAGAATCAACATTGGAACGACATTGACCCCATCATAGGATGGCATTCGGGGAATACAAATCATGAAAAGCTATAATGGGCTGCGCCTCCGACTGGTCGCGGCATCGGCACTTCTCTCGCTTTACCTGCTTTACAGCACTTCACAGGCTGATGTAGAGTTCACAGGTTTTCAACAGATCGAAGAAGAACAACTGGTTGAAGTGTCAACGGCTCTTTCGTTTCAGAGCGTTGAGGCAGGTGAAACCTATCAGGCGGCATTGATCGCGGATATAAAACCGGGCTGGCACATCAACTCGGCTCAGCCGCATCAGGATTGGCTGATCCCGGTACAGCTTTTTTGTGACACCATCAGCGGCGTAACGCCTCACGACATCAGGTACCCGGTGGGCCACGAGGTCGCGCTGTTAGATGAGATGATGTCTGTTTACAGTGACCGCGTGGTGGTGATGTTTGCCGTAACGCTGGATAAGGATCTGGACGATGGCAGACACCAGTTGCCGCTCAGTTTCACTTATCAGGCGTGCGATGATTCAACCTGCCGGGCGCCCGAAACCATTGAGACGACGCTCGAGATAACCATCGGTCAACTGGGACCACCGTTACACACCGACATTTTCACCGGTGGTGAACAAACTAAGGAGTCTCCGGTGGATGCCGCCAGCGTGGTCGAACCGGAAAACGATCTCCAGCGGCTGGTCGACCGCTATGGGTTCTGGGGATACCTCCTTGCCCTGGGACTGGCCTTCGTGACCGGACTGCTTCTGTCGTTCTCCCCCTGTACCTATCCGATGATCCCCATTACCGTCAGCATTTTCGCCGGGCAGAAGCGCTCGCTTGGGCGCGGTTTCATCATGTCTCTCTTCTATGTGGGATCCATGGCGGTCGTGTATGGCCTCATGGGGTTGATCGTATCGATGGTGGGCGGTGTTTTCGGCGCCTGGCTGGCCAGCACACCTGTTGTAATCGGGATAGCGGTGGTTTTTGTAGTGTTCTCGTTATCTATGTTTGGGCTGTACGAGTTGCAGGTACCGATGTTCCTGAGACAGAAACTGGGGACTACCAAGGGGGGTGGCGGAATCGGTGGGGCCATCGTCCTGGGGGTGGTGGCGGCGCTGGTGGTGTCGCCGTGCGTGGGACCGTTTGTCGCCGGTATCCTCTTGTACATCGCAACGCACGGCTCGCCGATTGTCGGATTTCTGGTACTGTTTGTTTTTGCCCTGGGGCTGGGCACACTGTTTCTCATCATCGGTACGTTTTCATCAGCTATCAACTCGTTGCCTCGCGCCGGTGAATGGATGGAATCGGTCAAGAAGTTCTTCGGTTTCGTCCTTTTGTTGATGGCGTTGTTCTTCCTCCGAACGATCATATCGCCGGTCATCTTAGCTATCCTGACCGGTCTTGTCCTGATGGCTTTTGGCGTGTTTGGAGGTGGACTGGATCGTCTCACGGGCGAGTCCGGCATGTTCGCGCGCCTGAAGAAATTCCTCGGTTTCGTTGCTTTTCTCATTGGCACTTACCTGCTCATAGGGACCGTCCTCCGTGAGGGGTTGATTCTGCCCCCCGCTTCCGAATGGCTTCCGACGGTCTCCCAGGGAACTTCCGGACAGACTGAGCACGGTATCGCCTGGGTATCCGGACTGGACGAGGGACTCACGCGCGCCAAAGCCGAGGGCAAGCCGGTTTTGATCGACACTTGGGCAACCTGGTGCGCCAACTGCCGGGTGTTGGAGAAAAAGACGTTCAGTCATCCCGACGTTGTCCGTGAAGCGGAGCGCTTCATGGCGATACGAGTACAATTGGAAAAGGCCAACTCCGAAACTACGAAGAACTTCATGGAACACTTCGGGCTCAGGCAATACTCGTTGCCCACAACCCTGCTGCTCGACTCAAACAGCCAGGTTCGGATGATCCGACAAGGTGTGATTCCCCCAGACGACATGATAGCCGAAATGCGTCGGGTGCAGTAACAACGTTCTCTTGATTCCAATTTTTCGGCATTCATCACTTTTTTACCGAGGCCTTCTTGACTCTACCTGGGGGCAACTTTATATTGCCATCGATTTGATAAATACTGTTTGATAGAAGGAAGATGTCACCAAACCGTAAGAACTCGTCTGTTATCGCTGTTTGCGTGCAGGAACCCTTTGAGGATGGATCCTGTATGGACCTTGGTTCCATACAGGGCGACGATCTCCGTTTTCTGCATCAAGCATTTATTTCCGACACCATTACGCACGCTCTTGAAATCGACATTGCCGACACAAGGTTGTACTACATCAATGATCCCGAGCGCAAGCGGTTTGTTCAGATCATCAACGACTACCTGAAAAAGAAGCTGAAAGGGAAGCGGGCGACGGCTTTCAGTAAACGCTTCAGTCTGCACGAACAAGCTAAGGAACGCTGGGGAATCCGAATCGAAGAAGTGTTCGCCAAATGCTTCCAAGCCGGATACAAGAATGTCCTCGTCATCGGTAGTCGCACACCCACCATTCGCCCCGCCACGCTCAAGGCGACCTTACACATGCTTGAGAAGTCGGATGCTGTGTTCGGACCGACGCCGGAGGGTCGTTACTACATTATCGGCATGTCGGGTGCGGCACACATCAATCTCAGCGATTTCGACTGGAGATCGCCATCGATTTATTCCGAGGTGGTCGATGCCTTAGATCGTGAAGGTCTGGCTTGGGCAGAGCAGGAAATCTGGTACGCAGTTGAAACCACCGATGAGCTTGAAATGATGGTGCGCGATATCAATCAGTACCGTTACGAAGGGGACGAAACGACAGCACCCGAAACTGAAAAAGCCATGCAGCGGCTGCTGGCCAAGATGGGTAATTAGATGGAACGCGAAGTACAAAAACTCAGTTGGCAGAAAATCCGCGACTTGGTTCCCAGCCAAATCGACACCGTTATCCTGCCGGTAGGTACGGTCGAAGCCCACGGAGCCGATTGTCTTGGTACTGACAATTACATTCCTGAAAACATCGCCCGCAGTATCGCCGAGCGTATCAACGCCCTGATCGCACCAACCATGCCGTTCGGGATTACAAGATCGCTGCACCGATACTCCGGCTGCCTCACCTTAAGACCGGAAACATTCGGACCGTGCCTCGCTGACATCATGGAATCGTTCCGTGACAGTAGCTTCAGGAACGTGATCATCATGAATGGTCACGGCGGTAACAACGATGTGCTAAAAACGGTGGCGCATGATTGGCATCGCGACCATGGCCTCAATATCTGTGTCATCCACTGGTGGGAGTTGTGCGCTGAGATGACCGAAGAGTTCTTCGGGCATGTCGGTGGTCATGCCGGCACCGATGAAAACGCGATGATCCAGGCAATTGATGAGAC
>JAUWMW010000371.1 GCA_030612965.1 bacterium | reverse complement strand
GTGGCCGGGGATATAGACCTTGATGGCTATCCTGACCTGGTTATCGGCGGCGCCAACGCCGTGTACGCATTTAACCGCGAGTTGACTTTGCTGACCGGTTATCCTGTCGAGATCGATGACCGTTTGCAGTACGATGACATCAACTTCCTTGGATACTACGAAGATATTCCCGTAGCGGCGCCGGTAATCGCAGACATCGAAAAAGGTGGCCAGCCGGAGTTGGTCTTCCCCACTTTCGCCGGTAACATCTATTCATTCGGACCGAACTTGTCGTACGGATTCCCATTGCCGGCTGGTGAACGCGGCGCGGGATCATCATTGATCTTCGCTGACACTTCAGGAGCGGGACGGCTGGCTTATCTCGGCGCTGACGGATGGTTCTACGCCTGGGAGGTTGCTGCCGACACCGTCTTCAACTTCTGGCCTATGGGCGGCCATGATCCCGAGGGAAGTTTCGCCTTTGATGCAACCAACCTTGCGGCGCCTAAGCAGTTTTCCGATTTGTTTCCGGAAGAGAAGTTCTACAACTATCCTAATCCGGTGGTCGACGGCGCGACTACCATTCGGTACTTCCTGGGTCGGGAGGCATCGCGGGTAGAGTTTGCTATCTATGATCTTTCCGGCCGTGAGGTGGCCCGATTCGATGGACCCACTTCAGGCGGCGTCGACAATGAGAGAATCTGGGTGTGTGGCGAGGCAACGCCGGGCGTGTATCGCTGTCTTATTGAAGTAGATTTCGGCGGAGAAACCAAGACCGCCTTCACAGATATTGCCGTTATCAGATAAGGAGCTTGTTGAATGTTCAAGAAAATGAGATTAGTCGGTTTCCTGGCCGGGCTGGGCATACTGTCGACTTGCTGGATGGTCGGTTCGGTGCGGGCCGATGTGGGACAATCGTTTTTCGATCGCGAGTTGCAGAAGGTGCGTTACAGTCTCAGCTATGAGGGGGTTGAATCAAACGAAGGTCTGTCGGTCGACGCGGAAGATGATATCACGCTGGCCGACCTGGCCCAGGTTGATGTGCGACCACCGGAGTACAAATCCCCGGGCAGAGCGTTCTTGTATTCGCTGGCGGTTCCGGGGCTGGGACAATACTATTCCGGCAGCAAGCTCAAGCCTTTGCTCTTTCTGGCCATTGAGGTATTCGGACTGTCCCAGGCTTTCAAGTATCACGGCAATGGGGACGA
>JAUWMW010000030.1 GCA_030612965.1 bacterium | reverse complement strand
ATCTCGGCATAGGTATCCAGCATAATATCGTCCGAGAGCGACGCGCCGGTCTCCGAACCGTCAGCGTACTGCATCCGCACGTACACCGTCTTGACACCATCGTCCTCGGAGAGTTCGAACGATTTGGTGCTGCCGAAGCTTTCCCATACGGCGTCGGAGAAATCGGCTTGCTCCGACAACTCCACATATGACGCTGCAACGCCGGTATGTATCTGCACCTGCACATCCCGTTGCCTGGTGTACTCGCTGTCATTGTTGATGCTGATCGACAGGTGAACTGCAGTCGCCGACACAGTTTCAGACGGCGACGACTCCAGGCCGGTCGTGGTGACCGTAGTTGCGCGAAAGTAATGCTGCTGGTTCAAGAGCAAATTATCCAGCCTGACACTGTAGCTTGAGGTCGAATCCCTAAGGATATATCCACCGTGCTCATCGTCGGCGACATAGATACGGAACCGTGCAACGTTGCCGCTGTCGGTTAACTCCCAACTCAACGTCACAGAGGCATCGTCAATGACCGCCTCCAGGTTGATCGGTACCGACACATCCGAAGGCAGCGACCGCACCGGGTCACTGGAGTCAAGGTACCTATCGCAGGCAACCAGCAACGCCAGGATCATCAGGACCGTTGAAGGAATGAACTTTGTCATCGTCATCCACCGCCTTAGAAGTTTGTAGCCAGCGACAACCCAACCTGCCGGAAATCAGACGTTGGTTTCACCGTCAACCCTTTGACTCTAAACCCTTCCGGATGATGCGGGAAGAAAATCAAGTTATCCAGCACATTGAGCGCCCACACTCCCACGCTCACAGCTATCGTAACTCTTCGCACGTTCTCGGCATCATAGGCGTCGCGCTGGGCCGCTATAAGCCCAGGGTGGAGTTGTTGCAGGTCATCGACACTGGAGGTCTCGTCGTACTCGCGAAGTTTCGTTTGGTACTCGTCGAATTTGTCGTCGAAACGACTATCCGCAATCAAGTACGCTGCCGCTGACCCGGCCGCCAACAGCGCCAGCGTCCACGCCTTGGTTTTCTGGTCGGTATAGTACTGCCCCCAGCCCGGTATAATCATCGATCTCAGTGCCGCTTTGAGACGCGTCTTGGGAGCTAGGTTAACACTGAATTCCATTGTTCGCGTGGGGTCGAGATACACACGAGTGGAGTAAGTTTCGTAGCCGTACATTCGGACCACCAGCCGGTAGTCGCCAATCAGCAGATGCCGAAACCTGGCGGGCGTTACCCCCGATACGATTGCCTCCCCCTCCAACGTGGCCAGCGCCCCGGGAGGGTTGGACGTGATCGCCACATCTCCCCCTGCCACACTCTGGGCAAGGGCAGATCCCGATGATATGGTTGCGACCAGGATAGTCGCCAAAATCCTTTTCAACGCCATTGAGCTATCCCGAATTGAACTGTTCACCTATTCCGTTATCGGAATTATACGGTATTGATCGAGGCGGGACAAGTTTGAATAAACAGAAAGCCGATGGAGATTTCGGCTGAGGTGAGGGTGATGACCGACGGGGCTGGCTGTCCTAACAGGCGCCGCGCCCGGTCAGAACGACGATAACGGTGCGGCAGAGAATCTTTATGTCGAGCCAGAGCGACCAGGTGTTGATGTACTTGAGATCGTGTTCCAGCTTGATCCTCACTGACTCATCCGATGAATCATAGCCACTCACAACCTGGGCCAGACCGGTGAGGCCCGGCTTGACATTGAGACGCTTGGCGTAATCATCGAACTTGGCGCTGTATTTCTCAACAAAGTTGGGACGTTCCGGTCGCGGGCCGACCAGAGACATCTGGCCTAAGAGGACATTTACGAACTGCGGGATTTCGTCCAGCCGGGTCTTGCGCAATATCGCCCCGAGAGTGGTAACCCGCGGATCATTGGCCGTGGCCCAAACCGGGCCGGATCGTGCCTCGGCTTTGTCCACCATAGTGCGGAACTTGTAGACATTGAACGGCACTCCATTGGCGTTGACTCGCCGCCGGCTGCGCTTGCGATGATCGTCCACGTCGGTTCGCTGGCAGTATCGACGGTCGCGCTGCCGTCTGTTGCGCCCTACCCGAGTCTGAACATAGAATACGGGACCGCGGGAATCCAGCTTGATGAGAATCGGCAGAATTATCCACACCGGTAGGGTCAGTATAATCCCAACCAACGATCCGATGATATCTATCGATCTCTTGGCAACTCTACTCAACATAGCTTTCACCCGGGCCGGCTTGGCCAAAAACGCTGGCACAACCAATATAAACATGGTTGTGGCCAGAAGAAACATAATGCCCTTGAAATATTCGCCGTAGTAGTAACTTGCGTATTGCCCCATCCCGAGAGCCGAATTGCCGGTGCGGTCAATTGAGACCGTATGGACTCCGGAAGCGACACCATAACCGGCCGAGGAAACCGGAAGAGCCACTGCCGACTCAGAACTGATATTCGCCTTTGAACTGATCTCGCTGTTCATCACTAACTGAATCCGAATTGCCGTCGCAGTAGCAGAATTGTCCGTATTGTTTATAATTTCAGTGAGGACGCCCACTCTCGGAAGTTGCGTCCCTCCAGTTCGCTTTGGTATGTTCAGCAAAACCACTGCCAATAAGAGCAGTGGATTGGAAGGTTTGGCAGATTTTGAGGTCCTGACTGCTAGTCCGTAACCTGAGTAACCACAACAGGTTCTGCAGCGATTTCGATCCCCGAATAATAGACTATTACAATCCTGAAAGCAAGCCGGTGCAGGGCCGCAGTTGTCTGCGCAAAGCGGTACAATATCTGCAACCGGTTGCGCCTAATGATGAATCAGAGGACAGAAGAAAACCGGCTCTTGGCCAGCCTTCTCATCGAGTTGGGAGCAGGTCCCAAAACGCTATTGTCCCCACTGAAACTTCAGTGAGAGACGATGAAGATCTTCAGAGGCGTACTTTTCTCCCGGCGTAAAGGCGTAATCAACCTGCGCTCGATTGAACCGAGCGCCGACCCCAAAGCTCAGACCCGGCCCAAAACTGCGCTGGTCCATATTCGGCAGGTAGTGATAGCCGGTTCGGACGAAATAGCGCCCTTCATAACTGTACTCAACACCGTGCCGAATGGTAGTGCCGCCGTGTAACTGCCGATCGAACTCAACCGAGGTGGCGAAGGCGTCACCAAAGGGCCGCACCGACACAGCCAGGCGAGCCGCCGAAGGCAGATCCTCGGACACGCCGGCAAAGTCCATCTTGGTGCCGAGATTGGTCAGCACTGCCGCCACCGAGAAACGATCGAAGTCATAGCGAGCACCTAAATCGAGCGCATAAGCAGAACCGCTGACATCGTCCAGCCGCTGATTGACGAACTTGCCCGTCACACCCAACGACAATCTCTGGTTCAGCTTGTAACCAAGCGAGATTCCACCCGCCCAATCATAGGCAGCGATTTCTTCGTTCGAGGATGTACCGTCGAGATTGTAGCCGTCGATCTGCCCATAACTCAAATACGTAATCGAAGCCGCCAGACTGGTGCGTTCACCGGTCCTCAAGGCCACTGCGCCGTACTCCAGTTTGATATCCTGATACCAGGAAAAATGCCCCAGCACTACCTCGCCGCCGTTCACACCGGTCAGGCCGGCCGGATTCCAGTAACAAGCCCCGGCATCATCCGAAACCGCCGTGAACGCGCCACCCAGGCCGGCCGCTCGCGCGCCGATGCCAATCTGCAGGAAATCCGCGGCGGTCCGACCGCCATTAGGGGCAGCTACCGTCACGCGGCCAATTATAGCCACCAATGCCAGGAGGAGAATCCAAACGAATACAATCCTGTTAAGTACCCTGTTCATCAATACCTGCCTTCCGGTCCCTTGAGGTTGCTCATTCTAATTGCAACCCAAGTGCCCGGAAGACACCACCTGTGGCAGTTTAGCAAAAGCTTTTCAGATCAGTTCAGCTTGCCGCTAAGCTGTTGTCTTACATCCCATTTCCAGACGCGCAAAGTCCCGGTGAGCGGTCAAAGCTGTGGCTTGGGGAAAATCCGGCGGAAGGCAAAAACAGCCGGTTTGTTCGGTTCTTGAGCTTTCCCGAGGCCAAGACAGCTTAAACCCATGTCAAAACGTTCAACCATATCAGGTTAGACGCCCTTGTCCAATAAAGTGACAACTCCGTCACTCTGCTGGAGAATTGACCACTTCCTGCCCGGGAACTCGCGGCCATTTCCATTTATACCTAACGCTAGGAAACGGCCTCGCAACATTCAAATCAACAAAAACTTCCCAACATTGGAAAGGTTTTCCGAAGTATTTCCTTGAGGGGCAAGAAAGTCCGGTTTTGTCAACTTTTCAACATCGACCTATGTCACGACATTGCAGGAGGTTATGGGTGGACAGCCCGAGTACGTCTGCGGAGGCTTTATTGTGCACGGCGTACGTCCCCGTGTGTCGCCATGAACAGGCTGCGCCTGTGTCAGGATCGCAAGGATCCTGACCTACCAGGAAACTCACTTCTTCGACGGGAAACGCTTGAGCATCTGTTGGTAGCGAGCTTCGCCCAGCGTCAGACCGAGCGGAAGTGGTTGCATCTCGTTGATCTGAGCGTTGGCGTTGGCGATCCGTTCCTGCGTCTCAGGATGAGAACTGGCCAGTTTGTCGAAGACGTTCGGTGAGCCACGATCACCAAGCGCCGCAAGTTTGTCGAACATCCCGAGAGCACCCTGAGGATTGTAACCGGCCTTCGCCATGTAATGAATACCGAACCGATCCGCCTCACGTTCGGCGCCGCGCGAGTAACCGGCAAAGACCAGCCCCATCCCCAGTCCGATGGCAGCATCCAACGCTTGTCCTGCCCCTTCGCCTCCAAAGGCCAACTCGTAGGCCAACGCCACCCCGAGTGCTTTCTGGAGCCGCTTGATGCCGTGTCGCGCGACGACGTGCGAAATCTCATGCGCCATGACCGCCGCCATTTCCGCCTCGTTATCCATCTCGCGCAACAGTCCGGTATAAAAGTAGACGTAACCGCCCGGCGCCGCGAAGGCGTTGACCTGATCGCACTGAATGACTTTGAAATGGTACTCAATATCCTGCCGGTCACAGATATCAACGATCTTATGCCCCACCTCGGCCAGATATGCCTGCCAAACCGAATCGGGCAGGATAGTCTCGGTTCCCTCTACCTGCTGCGCCATACCGGCGCCGATCTCGACCTCTTGACCGGACGGGATGATAATGAACGATTTCTGCCCGCTGGGACCAGTAGTAGCGCATGACAGCAAGAGGACCAAACAAGCAGCCGCTATCGCGTAGATGAACAGTTTGGGGCGAGTATTATTCATGGCGATGGACCTTCCTGTATTGGCGACACTACCGAAGAATCTTCGCTGAGTCTGAGTATGGTTCTACGCCCACTCAGAGCTTGGCTTTGTCGGCCAGGTCACCAATGATCGGCAAGCGGTAGTTCTTTCCCTGGATGGCGAATACGATACCAGCCACCGATAATGCCACAGCACCGATCAGGATGCCCTTGAACACCAGATCGGATATGGCGTCAATCAGGAACAATACCGCGACCAGTTCGATGAGGAACAACAGCACTCCCTGGCGAGCGTGAAAGCGCGCCTCTTTATTATCTTTCATGCTCAAGAGCGGTACGAAGCATAACAGCGGGATGTACGCCATGATAGCGGCCATATGCCCCTCATCCGAGACGAACCCTTCAGTCTTCGAACTGCCGGAACTGTCCTGCGCGGCCTCGTCAAGACCGGGAATTTCCCCGGTCGGTTTCTCGTCGGCGTTGTCTTGAAAAAACGAATCTGTCATAGCGCCTCCCTGGCGTTCCGAAGCGGCAGGCTATGCCGGCCAAAACATCTCTTTGTTTTTCTCAGCCACGTTGATTTCAATTAGTTCATCCACGGGCCAGTTCTCCAGGTTTTCCTGCCCGTCCAACAGCGTCACCGTCAAGCCAACCCGGCCGAAGCCTTCCTCCCATAACCAAGACCGATCCACGGCAAGCTCAAGCATGTCACCAAGGCAGTACTGATACCAGCCAGCCTTTTCGGCCACCTCATCCGCGCCGGTTGGCGTCAACATAAGATGTCGCACCTCCGGGGTGAAAAAAGCGATCTGAAAAACCGGCTTCTTGACTAATGCTAAGGCTTTCACATCAACAAAGTCAAGCCGAATATACAGTCGCTGGTGGTCATAAGCGAAATGTATCTTCGAGAGGTAACGCTCAACGCGATGCATGGCGCCGCCCGCTTTGAGGCAATCGAAGTAACCGGCACCAGCCCATTCGTAGAAGTCGGACAGACGACCATCAATCTCAGGTGTCACCAGGGCGTCAGGCAACACGGCTTTGAGACCGGCGCCGGCGTGATAGATGGGATCATACAGTCTGGCCGGAACCTCCAATCCCAGCAATTCGTACACAGCCATGAGGTGCCGGCGAAAGATGCGATCAAACTGCTCATTGCCGGCGCCGCGATGTTCATCGCCATACCACCAGCACCAGTCGGAACCCTCGGCAATGTAAATCTGCCGCCAGGCGGCCGTGAGAAGATCAGGGTCGAAATCAGAGTGTTGCTTTTCAAACTCCGTTAAGGTATTACGGGCCTCACTCAGAAGATCCCAGGCGGCATTGTCTTCCTGATGACCAATCCAGATACTGAAACTGTGATTGATCCAACTTCCGGCAAAGAGTGAAGGCAACGATTGAGATTTCAGGTTCCGCGCCGCCTCCGTCAGGGTTACTGTCCGGATCAGAGGATCATCGTTCAGACGGCGATACAACTCGTTTAGAAAATCACGACCGTCGTTGGGGAAGTACTCCCAGGCGTTCTCACCATCCAAAATCACAGGCACCACCACCTGGTCAAGACGATCGGCCAGTAACTGACGCAACCTGGTCAGATGACCGACGAAGTCCTCAGCCGCTCTGTCGGCGTCCCAACCGGAATAGACGAAACCGATTCGGTCGGACAGAGCGTGGTCTCTGAAAAAGAGCTTCAGCCCCGAGCCGTATTCGTAGACGGCGTGGATTGGGTGTGATCGTGGGTCCATATCGGACTTCTTGAGGGAACCGTACAGGATTTCTTCATCAGTGGCAACCCACTTCACGCCTAGACGGATCAACATCTCGGCGACCTCCTCGGACACCGAGCCCTCCGAAGGCCACATACCTGCCATCGGGGCGTCAAACCATTCCTCAAACTTCTCCATCGATCGACGAATGTGCCACTCGGCGTCCTCCGGATGACAAAAGCGTTTGTCGGGCAACGTCAACCTGGGAATGGCTTCAAGAGCGACATCGGTATCGCACAGGAGCGGGAGGATCGGATGGTAGTACGGCGTGAACGAGATGTCTGCCTTTTGCCGTTTGAAGTAATCACGATAGGCAGGCAATATCTTCCCCATAATATCTATCTGCCAATCAAGAAGCGCTTGCTTCTGTTCCTCGCTGAAGTTGCGCCCCTGGACTAACAACTCCTTGAGGGGTGATTCGGCATGGAACATCGGATCGGCCCATACCAGATTGGACCAGACCTGCAGGTCCCTGATTTCCTGCGACGAAAACAGTGAAGGCAGCACCTCCCCGCCCGCACCGTTTTTGGCCTTTCGGAACAGTTCATGATAGCGTCGGTGCGGTTCGATCATGTGAGAAAGATTAGCCGCGAAGAAACTCTCCAGGAGGTCGGCTTTCTGACTCGGAGTCATATCCTCGGCTCGCAGGCGGGAAAGATCCAGATGCGGATCAGAGCCGCCGTCCACGTACATTTGAAGCTGATCCAACAGAGACGGCACCAGATTGAACGTCACGCGAACGTTCTCGTACTCACCAACAGTGAGCAGCATATCGAGATAGTCTTTAGTGGCGTGCAGACGGACCCACGGAAGCACCATCCGATTGGAGCCGGGCTCCTGATAATTCGGTTGATGCATATGCCATAGGATAGCGAGTTTCAACGGAGTAGTGTTAGTCATGTCGCCCCCACCTTCGGCAATCGATGTTATCAGCCGGGGTTTTTCTCAACGAATCTCCGAACAGCGCGCTTGGCCAACTCAGACCCCTCAAAACGCGCTTTGATGCTATCAAGATCCGCCCTGGCTTTCTCTAACTCGCCGATCTCGAGGTAGTTTCGCATGGCGGAATTGAGATAG
This sequence comes from bacterium, assembly GCA_030612965.1. GTDB lineage: Bacteria > Zixibacteria > MSB-5A5 > GN15 > FEB-12 > JAJRTA01. Next base: position 6,316 of record JAUWMW010000030.1, on the reverse strand, counting down.
TCACCACCCAGCGGCCCATCTGGAAACTCACTAAACGCTTGTTGGAACTTCTCAGCCGCCTCGACGAAATTACCCTGGTCCTCATAGCATGAGGCGATACCGGCCAGTGCGGCGGCTCTGGTAAGGGTATTGTCGCGATACTTGTTCAGGTACATCTCGAAGTGCCGGATAGCTTCATCGTAATTGCGGATGCGGTAGTTGAGCTTGCCGAGTAGAAATGTGGCCTGTTCGGCCGTCTGATCCCCGGAATAGTCCTCGACGATCTGCGCAAAACCCATGATCGCCACCTGGTTGTTCTGGTTGCGATAGTCCTGAAGAGCCTGCGCATACTTCGTTGCGGCCTCGCCCGCCCGAGTTGCACGAGACTGAGTATAGTACACTGTCGCCACAATTATCAGGGCCGCCGCCGCCACTCCGATCACTAACAACTGCCAGTTTTCAAGAAACCAGCTTCGGGACTTGAGCATAAAAGTGGTAAACTTGTCTTCCTTGATCTGTCTCTTGGTCAGTCTAACCTTCTGGTCCATCAAAGACTCCTCACACGCGTTTTTCTTTCATATCGTTTATCGGCACTGCACCCCTAGGGGTTAAGTCGATGTGGCACTAGTGATCATCTGGATCCGACACCAGCCGGCATAAGCGACCACATGACCGTTTCACTTCAACAGACCGATGATACTCGCCGACTAAACTGCCGACTTAGAACACCCCCGTGAATGTAAAACCAAAGTGATGGTCTCTCAGCTTCGCCTCGATAAAAGTCTCACCCCAGTTCCGATCCACCGTGCTGTAGGTATAGGCCCAGTCGAGTTTGATTTGATTCCAGTGGATGCCGCTGCCGAGGGAATAGGTGGACCGGATCGGCGTGTCATCCTTGTTAAGAGCCTTTACAAACGGCAGAAAAATAAGGTGCGGAAAATTGAAATTTCCGTGAGGTGATTTCGACTCCGAACGGTTCGGCCACGGGATCGCTACCATCCCCATACCAGCCCGGAGCGGAATCATGCCGATTGACGAATTGATCCGATACTCACTACCGAACCGCATCGAGAAAACGTTGTTCCACTCCGGATCGATATCCGTGAAATACTCCTCGTTGTTGCCGGCCGGATCGATTCGCAGAGAATCACGCTGCTTGAACTTGGTACTGCCATAACCACGGTACTCAGCGTCAGCGGTGATCACGGCATCGTCGCTGAGGTTCAAGGCCAGGCCGGCGCCAATAGTCAGCGGCAACGTATACTTGGTGAGCTGATTGTCTATGAACGTCGTGTCGGTCCCTTCCTCCTGCGGCATACCGTTTATCGACCTCACCTGATAGATCGAACTCCCGGTCTTGAGGTTCAGACTGAAAGGTGTTCGTAATACCAGCCCAGCACTGAATCGTTCACCGGTTTTCTTTAGTCCCAGGGTGAAGTTTACGCCGGAGAACTTCGTAGTGTCCACAATGTACAACTCCACCATTTCGTCGACCTCTTGCGCTCCCGGAGAAATCGGAAGATCGGCTAACAGTTGAGTATAGAACACTTCCTCTGTGTTTGTTCCCGTATAGATGTTGATGCCGATTCCGAACGATGTATTCTCATACACGCGCGTTCCGAAGGAAAAAGCGACTGAGTTGACACCACCTTCCTGTATCACATGCGTGCCGATATCAACCAAGAAAGTATCCAACTCCCATATATTGCCGGTGCGGGGGACCCACCGCATTGTATCACGCACCAGCTTGTACCCAAGTCCCATAATATCTTCGAAATTGCGAGTTAAATTGACCGACCCAACGAACGGATGTCCTTTGATTCGAAAAGGCGCGATGAAGTTAAGACCCGAAACGTTGCTCAGGGAGCCGGAGTGATCGTAGCGCCACAGCCTCGATTGAATACTGTAATCAGTGTAACCGCGGGGCACTGTCGAACCCAGGCTGAACCCGAGAGTTGGCCCTTCAAAACCGACCAGACCAGCCGGGTTCCAGGCGCCGGCCGTGATGTCATCCGCCAGTCCCAGGTAGGCGTTACCCATAGCCTCAGCGCGAGCGCCACCCCAGGTGAAATCAAAACTTGAATGGGGCAAATATGTTTGACTAGCAGCAGTCGTGGTGAGAAAAGCGATTACAACGACAACTTTGAGTAGAGACTTGAGCATACCTGAGACTCCTTTATCACGTAGCAAACCGTTTTGTCTTCTTCATAGACGCACCAGCACGACAAAATAATCAAAGAATATATGACTTACAGAGGTCAATGTCAAACTTTCTGCGGGACAAAATATCGCCCCGAAGCAGGTATTTTGGGTGGGTGGAGGTGGGGATGCCTTACAGTCGAGGTCAACCGTATCTCAGCTAACCGACCTCAGAAACCCCATTGGAGTCACTCAACCATACCCGAGCTGGGATAACCAAGCAATTGCAGGATTTCCTTTGAAATTTCCTCGATTGCTCGGTGCGTCACGTCGACCGTCTGCCAACCTTTCGTACGGTAGAGTTCACGGCAGAATCTGAACTCCTGCGTCACCTCGCCGATTTCGTGGTAGCTTTGTAGTTCAGCCTGAGCTTTTGGGGTAACAGCAAAGTAACCGGAGCGTTCCTCTCTCATCCGGGCCAGCCGGTCCGGCTGAACCAGCAAGCCGATGACCTTCTTGGGATCAACCGGCTTAAGCCGCCGAAGCAGGTTTTCCATGATAACGGTGTCCTTCACCACCGGGATGTTGGCCACCTTCAGCCCATGATTACAGGCCAGATAAACACTAATCGGGGTTTTGCACGATCTCGACAGTCCCAGCAGGACGGCATCCGCCTGTTCGATCAACGAACCGCAGCCATCGTCGTGCTCAACCGTGTATCCGATCGTGTCGATTCTTCCGTAGTAACGGTCATCGACAATCCGGAAAATACCCGGTCGATAATCAGGATGAACCCCCAGAAACTTGGACACGATATCGAGTGTCGGCCGCAGAATATTCAAATGCAGAATGCCGCGATCTTCCAGACGCCGGCTGAAATAATCGCTTAGTTCTCTTGAGATTACAGAAAACAGAACGAGGTCTTCGTCGTCAATCTCTTTGAGAATTCTACCGATCTCTTTGTGGGTACGCACCTGCTGATAGATATGTTCAAGGGAGTACTCTACCTCCGCCTGTTCATACTGTACCAGGACTGCATCCATTAGCCGTTTCGCCGTGCCGCCGGTACCGTCAGATACAATCACGATCTTCTTGAGTTCACTCATTCAAAAACTCTTCCGAAACAATGACGGTCACAACATCTCTTCCCCACCATGTACAGAGAATACCAGTATTCACTGAGAAAAGCAATGGGTGGGATCATGCTGAATGTGAGTAAATAAATACCCCCGGCAGGAATCGAACCTGCGGCCCTCGGTTTAGGAAACCGATGCTCTATCCAACTGAGCTACGGGGGCGTGGCAAACAGGCGAGCCCTGTCTGAATGGCCAGCCTGGATTTCTTTCTCCACAGGACAAATGTACGAAAGTGCGCTCGCTTGCGCAAACAGTAACTACTCGGAATCATACGACACCAGGCAATTGACATCATAGTCAGCCAGCTTCTCCCGCCAGGGGAGAAATGACAAATCGATCACCGCTGAGATACCGACCACTTCAGCCGACAACTGCTCGACCATTTTGCAGACCGCCTGGAGGGTCCCGCCGGTTGCTATCAGGTCATCGACAATCAGCACCCGCTCACCCTGGTTGATGGCGTCCTCGTGAACCTCAAGACTGTCAGTGCCATACTCCAATGCATATTCGGCGCTGACGGTCTTGTAGGGCAGTTTCCCTTTTTTGCGAGCCACGGCCAAGCTAGTCTCCAACCGGTCGGCCAAAGCAGCACCGAAGAGAAACCCGCGTGATTCCACCGCCAGAATCTTGTCGGCCTGCTTCGATCGTGCGAATTCCTCCATAGCCTCCAGCGCCAAGGTAAACCCGGCGGGATCCCGAAGCAGCGTAGTTATGTCATAAAAATTGATCCCCGGCCTTGGGAAATCGGGAACGCTTCGAATATACTTCTTGAGTGCTTCTCCGCGCTGTGACATCAGTACCCCATCTCTATATTGAATTCGGACATCTCCCCGGAGAAAGTTCGCCACTCGACGTTCACATCACTGACCGACGAAGCGGGCGGTCCCATCTTCAGTTCAACGATGAACGCTTCAATTGCCGAACGATCACCCTCGGCCAGAATCAACACGGAACCGTCGGGCTGATTCTTCACCCACCCAGTGATTCCCAGATTATTCGCTTTGCGATAGCAGAAATATCGATACCCGACAGCCTGCACCATGCCGGAAACTCGGAGTTCAGCCCCGACCGAACTCAATCCTTCCCTCCGTCCTCCCCATCTCCGACGGCCAGCTTCATAGCCAACTCAGCGGCCTCCAGAGGCGTGTCGACCTGATGGATCTCTTCAGATAACCTCCAGGCCTTGACGGATACAACCGGTTTCTTGGCATGCAGAGCAAAAGCCATCTCCGTCAGCGTCCCGAACTTGCCGGGAAACGCCACCACGGCATCAGCCGCGCGCACTACCATAATGTTTCTGGCCTCACCAAAACCGGTTGGGATTACGAAATCGATAAACTCGTTGGCATCCTCTTTCTGGTCGGTCGGCAGAATGCCGATAGTGATACCGTCGGCTTCGCGGGCGCCTCGAGCGGCTCCCTCCATAATACCGCCCAATCCCCCACACACGATGATGCCGCCCTCCTCCGCCACGTATTTGCCAACCTCAAAAGCCATATCACGCAGCTTCTTTGAGCACTTCCCAGCCCCTATAACAGCTATCACTGGCTTTCTTGCAGATGACATTCAGTTGATCCTTTCACCCTCGGTTCGATATAAGGTAATTACTGCCACAGAGGAGACACCTGCTCTCCGCAGCCATTTCAGGTAAGATTATCGGGGCGACTGGATTTGAACCAGCGACCTCTTAGTCCCGAACCAAGCGCGCTACCAACCTGCGCCACGCCCCGATTTTCACAACTCAGGTAAGTCAAAATAGGCCATTTGGCCGGCTTGTCAATGATTTTGTACAACAGTTTTCAGCCGTGATATCGTACCCGAAAACGCAACTCTTGCGACAATTGCCCTCAATCCGGTTTATTTGTAATGCTCCCCAACGCGGAATCTGCGGGTTACAGCTTGATACGGCTGTCCATAAGTCGAGCCAGAACATCGGAATCGGTGAAGTTCAGTCGTGTCGGCGTGATCGACACCACCCCACGACTGACCGCTTCGAAATCCGACCCACGCGTCATCTTCCATTGCGGTCGACCACCTATCCAGTAGTATGGTTTACCCCGCGGATCGGTTTTGCGAATGACGATGTCTTTGTACCGTCGCGAACCAAGGGTAGTAAATTCGAAAGCGCGATACGCCTGCCCGATGTCCAGGGGCAGATTGACGTTGAGAAACGTGGAGGGATTCAGTCCCAGTTTGTCAAACGACACAACCAGTTTCGCCACAAACCGGGCGGCGCGAGCCATCGGCGTTCGCGGTTCATAGTTGGCCATCGAAACGGCCATCGACGGCACGCCTATGATGGAACCCTCGATCGCCGCCGCCACCGTACCGGAGTAGGTGACGTCGTCCCCCATGTTGGCGCCGTGATTGATGCCGGATATTATCATGTCCGGAAGCTGGTGCTCGAACAACAGGTGGACGGCTAACATGACACAGTCCGTCGGGGTGCCGTCGGTGGCGTAACAGTATTTGTCTAATTTGTGCACGCGCAACGGCCGGTTCAAAGTCAGCGAATGCGAACTGGCCGACTGTTCGCGGTCCGGCGCCACGATGTACACCTCGGCCTTCTTTCGCAACTCATCGTAAAGCGCGGTGATACCATCGCTGAAGTAGCCGTCATCATTGGTGAGAAGTATCCGCCGTTTCATGCCGCCAAGGGTACGGAATTATGTGCACGTACGCAAGCGGGCTTTTGAGGCCGGGTGGCCCACAGCTTGCTGTGGGAGTCCCCGTAGGGTGGGTCCGTCTTCGGACCCGCCAATTATCGGAACAAGTTGGTACTCTGTCATTCCCACGCCCCTATGTCATTCCTGCGAACGCGGGAATCCATCTTCTCCCTCTGAGTCCCCGTAGGGTGGGTCCGTCTCGCCGAAGGCCGGGTGGCCCACAGCTTGCTGTGGGAGTCCCCGTAGGGTGGGTCCGTCTTCGGACCCGCCACATATCGGAACGGTACCCCACCTAAAGGCTTTGCGACAGGTGGGTTCTCATAGACCAAAACCCCTATCCCGATGTCACCCCGAGCGCAGTCGAGGGGTCTAACCTCATGCTGAGCGGAGTCGAAG
>JAUWMW010000140.1 GCA_030612965.1 bacterium | reverse complement strand
CCCTTGTACGGATTCGGTCCAGCGGTATCGATAGTCTCCAGAAAATCGTCGAAGATCTTCGGTATCTGGTGATAATCCGAAATCGCCAGTTCATGGAGTTCCACCCGTTCCTCTTCGAGGACCAACTGTTTAAGTTTCTCTCGCACATTCTCCATCCGGGTATCGGCCAGTTGACTGCCGCGCATGAAGTGACACTGGTAGTCATCGCCTTTCTTGCAGCCTATCAGAACGACGCCGTCGAAACCACTGGCCAAAGCATCGCTGACCCAAACTGTGTTCATAGATCCCAGACACCTGAGCGGGATGATCCGAACCATGGAGTTGTATTTGAGTCGGGCCAAGCCAGCCATGTCAACCGACGGCATGGCGTCGTTTTCACAAACGAAAGCCAGTATCCGCGGCTTCTCATCGAACTCGTCGGGGATATTGATGGACTTGATCATCTGCGAGATCATGTTGATACTGTAGTTCTTGAACGACACGATTCGCTCCGGGCAAGCGCCCAGACAAATACCGCAGCGCCGACAGCGGAACGGATTCGGCAGCGGCGTTCCTTTCTCGTCTTCATCCAGCGCACCGAACGGGCACTCCTCCGTGCATCGCTTGCACTGAGTACAGCGTTGCATGAAGAAATCGGGGATGGTCATATCGCCGGCGCGAGGGTGTACCGCCTCGCCACGCGCAACCGCCTCCACCGCCTGAATCGCCTTGAGCGCAGCTCCGTGAGCGTCGTTGGCGGAGATAGCAAGATCCATAGGAGCGCGTACCGGGCCGGCGGCATAGATCGCCGTGCGTCTCGTCTCATACGGGAAGCAGATGAAGTGCGAATCCGGGAAACCGTACTTGAGGGTCGGAAGATCGGTCCCCTGACGATACGTCAGGTTCAAAATCCCCGCACCCTCTTCGGCGCCGGCGGCAGCCTTCTTCTCGCCATCGGGCGCAGCGTCACCTTCGGTTTCCGCCTCTTTCTTGGTAGCCTCATCCGGCGACGGCGGCTCCGATCCACCCTCAAGCCAACCTTTGGCGCCTTCAACATAGGTGCTCGGTACCATGCCGGTGGCCAGCACCACCATATCGGCTTCGATCTTCATATCTTCGCCCAACAGTGTCTCGGTGACATCTATGGTGAGCTTGCCGCCCCCGTTATTGACGGCACCGATCTCACCTTTGGTCAGGAAGATCCCATCGTCGTTCTGAGCGTGGGCATAGAACATCTCCCACTGCGCGGGGGAGCGGATGTCCTTGTAGATAATGTACACCTTGGCGTCGGGATACATGTCGCGAACATAGCGCGCCTGCTTGAGCGACACGCGGCAGCAGACGCCGGAGCAATAGGGCAGGTGATCTTCATCGCGCGACCCGGCACACTGGATGAAGGCGACACTGTCCGGAGCCTTGCCATCCGAAGGTCGCTTGATCGCACCCTCTTTGGCCATCTGTTCCATCTGGATATTGGTGATCACATCAGGACTGGAACCGTAACCCAGATGCGTCAGCTTTTCAGCCTGGTACGGCTGCCAACCGCTGGCCAGAACTACGGAGCCAACTGTCAGTTCCTTGCCGCCGTTGCCGTTCTCCAGGTTTACTACAAACTGTCCCGGCTGACCGGCGGTTCTGGCTACCGTGGTCGACGTGTGAACAGTTACGTTATCGTGTCCTTCGACATCCTTAATCAACTGCTCGACACCGGAATCTTCCAACTCCTGATAGGGCGGATGCTTGGGGAACACCTTGACAAACTTGGTCGCCCAGCCACCGAGGTGATCTTCCTTCTCAACGAGGACGATTTTGTATCCGGCGTCAGCCGCTGCTTTGGCGGCTGTCAAACCGGTCATGCCGCCACCGATGACAAGGATATCCTTACTGGTGTCTTCGGTGTACGCTTCCGGCGGTTCGGAACTCTGCATCTTGACAATACCCATACGCACATAGTCCTCGGCCAGCATCTGGGTATCTTCATCGTTCGGTTCATGGCACCAGGCCACGTGCTCACGAAGATTGGTCCGTTCAGTAAGAACCTTTTCACCGAACTCGAACAGCTCCGGGAAAACGCGGCCGGAGCATGCGGCCACCACCACGCGGTCGAGACCTTCGCTTTCGACGTCCGCTTTGATGAGGTCGAGCCCTTCTTTGCTACACAGTGCATCGTGGCTCTTGGCGACGGCCACCTTCATTTCGCCCGTGGCCAGTTCGACCAGTTTGTCGACATCGAGGGATTGGGCAATATCACAGCCCTTGCAGATATAGCAACCTACTTTGGTATCCATGATCCTACCTCCTTCCTGCGATGTTGATAGCTCTCAAGGCCGCTCCGGTAGCATCCTGAATCGACCCCGATACATCCAGCGGGCGATTGGCTACCCCGGCGCCGACGATGCCCTTGTCACCGTCGGGGGCAATGAATCCGAAATCATCCAGCACTGTCTCCAACGGCGGTGGAGCCTCGACATTATTCGGCACCATGCCGGTGGCCAGGATCGCCAAGTCGACTTCGGTCTTGGTGATCTCAGCGGTTAAGGTATTCTCGGCCTCGAGGATCACGTTACCGTCGGCGCCTTCAGTGATTTTTGCCACCTTGCCGCGATGGAAATGGAACTTCTCGTCGTTCTGCTTGGTGACATAGTAATCCTCCCAGCGTCCGGGGGTACGAACGTCGATGTAGAACAAATATATCTCGGCATCAGGGTATTGCTCGCGTATGTAAGTCGCCTGCTTCATGGAGGCCATGCAACAGATGGTCGAACAGTACGGCAGATGGTTCTCATCGCGCGAACCGGCGCACTGCACAAAGCCGATTCTGGTCGGCTCTTTCTGATCGGACGGCCGCAGGATTTTGCCTTGAGTCGGACCGGTCACAGCGGACAGGCGCTCCATGATGACATTGGTGATGACATTCTTGATCTGCCCGAAGCCGAGGTTATCTATCTTCGCGGCGTCATAAGGTCTCCATCCGGTGGCCCAGACAATAGCGCCGACTTTGGCAGTGATCGTGCGCGGCTGCATATCGAGTTCGATGGCGCCGTACTGACAGGCGTCGACACATTTCTTCATACCGTCGTCACCGACGTACGCCGGATCGATCACGTGCTGCATCGGGTAAGCCATCAGATGCGGCAGATAGATCGCCTTGGTCTTGTCGAGACCATAGTTGAAATCACTGTCGCGCTCGTTCTCACACACCTTCTCGCAGTCGCCGCAGGCAGTGCACTTTTCGTTGACAAAGCGCGGTGACAGTTTGAGTGTCACCTCAAATGCTCCCGGTTCGCCACTGACGGACTCGATTTCCGTCAGCGTGAGTACCCGGATATGCGGGTTCGGGCGGATACGTCTGTAGTTGATCTCGATACCGCAGGTGGGCGGGCACATTTTCGGGAAGTACTGGTGCATCGCCGCTACTCGTCCGCCGAGACTGGGTGTTTTCTCAATAAGGATAACATCCTTACCGATCTCGGCGGTTTCGATAGCAGTCGTCATCCCGGCGATGCCGCCACCAACTACCATGGTATCAGCGGTGATCTGATCGTCAACCGGTTCGAACAGAGCCATCGTCATCTCCTTTATAGTCAATCAGATTCATCAAGAATCAACCTATATACCCAAAGGGGCCTTGTGAAATTTGTAACAATCTAACTCTGCTAAGTTAAATCCTGGGTCAATACTTGTCAAGCGCTTTTGAGGGTGGGCCATAGACACAGACAGAAACGAGTCGAAACGGACAGCTTCCCCACATACAGCCTTGCAATGTGCGCCGTTCCGTCGCAGATTACATGTTTAACGGTGGGCCTGAGCCGGTGGCGTGTCCGTAGTGTTGCTCACTGTAATTGGATGAGACCGACACAGCGGAGAGGGTTCAGCCCTCTCCGCTTGTGTATGAGCACACACATCTTCCCGAATGGATTCCTGGCGCAGGAATGATGTCGCTGGGCTCCCCCCACAAAAAAACCGGCTTGACGCCGGTTTTGAATTCTCAATGAGATGGATCTAAAGCAAAAAGCTGCGAAACAGGCTAAGCCTGCCGACGCCGGAGGAGGCCAAGTCCCACTAATCCCAACGTCAGAAGCGCGATAGTGGCCGGTTCCGGAACGGCGGAAATCGAATCGTCGGGCGGATCATCAGTCAGCGGAACAGGCGTGTAGTAATTCGTATACACCTGGCCGGATGTATAGTCCATGTTACCGCTGCCGGGCCAGCTATTCCAGCTCTCGACGTCATTGCCGCTACCGAGGTAAGCACTGGGGAGCGCCGACACTGTAGTAGAGATCAAAACCAGGGCAAAGACCAAGCTCAGCGTCATCGTGATTTTTCGAACGTTGATATTCATATTCAAGCTGCCTGTCCTGTTGTTTGTCCTGATGGCTATGTAAGCAAATGTCTTACCGGAACCGGAGGTACTATTAGACAACGACTTACGAAAACATCCAGATGCCGTTTACACCGAAACTGTCTGGTCGTTTCTCTTTTTATGCACTTGTCTGCACATTCCGCCAAAGCCAGATAAAAAAAGACCGGCATCACTGCCGGTCTTAAACTTTTGACGATCGTCGTCAGAACAATCAGGTGGTCGACTTTATCGACCGTCTACGGCGCAAAAGTGCGATGCCGATCAGACCCAACGCCACCAAAGCTAACGTGGCCGGTTCCGGAATGGATGAGACATCATCCTCATAGTCCATCATAAACACCGCCTGGTCTACCCGCAGGAAACCATCGCCGGCGTCAAGATTCACGTTGACGGCGCCATCAATCCAATTGACACCGGACCTTACCCCACTGAGCCACATGATTGAGTTGCCGTCAAAGCTCTGTGTCTCCGGGTTCCAGCCCAGAAGCCCTTCGATACTGATCTCGCTGCCGTCACTGGCGATCCAGGCGCCGGTGATGTACAGTCGGGCCCGCAGCACCTCATCGGATGGAAGCGGCAACGTTGCGGGCGTCGTATGGCCCCAGTCGATCCGGCCCAGTACAGATTGGTCACTGTTATCGGTGGGAGTGTTGTTCAAACCATCAGAGTCTGAATAGGCGAAGTCGACGATCGAAGCGTACATGTATTCATGCCCGTCCAATGAAAACGTCCAATCCTGCTGGATATCCTCAGATAAATGAACGGTTGGAAAAGCACCTAAAGGTGATGCCGTCAAGACTACGGCAGCGATTATCAATCCAGCGGCAACTCTTATCATGTCGGGACCTCAATTACTATTTACGGCCTAAACACACTCTTCCGGCAAGATAGTGAGCAAATTCCGGGCCGCCAAGCTACCATGTTGTCTCGCAACGAATTGTGCAACACGCCCAAGCACTTCAGGGTCACAACTGTTCAGGTATTGATCACTTTCCTGCAAACGGATTCATAGCGTCAACGACGGGCTGCAAGGGATTTGTGACACAACCCACCGGGCTGCCTCGCGCTTTTTGGGTGGGGTCAGATGGATCCGCTTAGAACGGAGCTAAAGCCGTTGCAAAACGGCCCTCATTTGACGATATTGCATAAGATGGATTTTACATACCGTTTCGTACCACTCAAGTGAGGATGTGAATGCTACCGACTATCACTACGCGTCGAGCCGCTCTGGCGGGACCGATTGTGATACTGACACTGATGATGTCTCAAATCCTGGCCGCGGCGATGGTGATCAATTACCAGGGGCGACTGACAGGAGCCGGTGGCAGTCCGGTCGCAAATGGTTCCTATGACCTGCAGTTCGCCATCTACGATGATTCTCTCGGCGGCCTGCCGCTCTGGGCCGAGACGACAACAGTGACCACGAGCGATGGTTTGTTCAGCCACCTGATGGGGTCGTTAAACAGTTTCCCTCGCAATCTTTTCACTGACGGGAGCCGGCGCTATCTGGAGTTGACGACGGACGGCGAGGTAATCAACACGCGCACTCTCCTCGCGGTCGTACCGTATGCGCTGGTCACTCGCGATCTGTTCGTTACTGACAGCAACGATACGTTGGCGATCGGGACGTTCGCCGATGAACGACGCCTGTCGTTGTACAATGAACTGGGACAGGAGCAGATTCGTTTGCAGGCGGACGCCGATTCCGGCGGGCAGTTGTTGCTGAACCGGACCGATGGCGAGACCGGTATTGCCCTGCACGGCGACCTGATCGGTGACGAAAGCGTGACTCTGCCCTATGCATCCGTGAGCAGCGGGGAGATTCTGAATGAAACAGGCTATGTGACATACATCAGGGTCAGCCCGGTCACTCTGGTCACTATGGAGATGACCGATTTGGTGACGCTGGAAATCGAGACCCCGGCCGACGGCTACATTGTGCTGGAGGGAAAGTGCTATACGCAGTTGAGCGGAACCACCGGACCAAATGTCGCCCTCGTACAAATCGATCAGGAAGAAGGGGGTGGGTCGCAGTTTCCATACTACACCCTGGCCGGCCTGGGTGGGTATGTTACGACCAATGACTCATACTTCCCGGTCTACGTGACC
>JAUWMW010000297.1 GCA_030612965.1 bacterium | reverse complement strand
TGATAATCTCGCCGCCAAACCCCTCGCCGCGACGATCCGGATCGACCGCCACCCTGTTGATCCATCCCTTACGACCATCATATGAAGCCAGTCCAACGGCTAACATCCGACCGTCCTCGGACAGGCCGAAAAAGGCTGTGTCCTCGCGTTCGATTTCCCGCACTACCCGTTCACGGCTGTCCCGCCCCTGCGGTTTGTAGGGCAACCCAGCGTCGGCCCAGATGCGGATGATGTCGTCGTAGTCGTCAGCCGTCAGTCTTCGCAGGTCGCGGCCCATACTTTTCCTCCAGGATATCCTCAAGCCATCTCATCGAAAATTCCGAAGCACACGGCTGGTCGTTCCAGTGCTCACAGCCGCTGAAGTTTAACAGCACTCCCCGGGCCGGGATACCAACCTCGGCAGCGGTTCGCATCCCGTCAGCAAGCATCTTGATACAGGCGATGCCTATCACGCCGAGGTCACCCATGGTTTTCTGATAGTATTCGAGTTGTTTGGCCAGTTTGCGCTTTGAGAAAATAGTCTTGCAGCGATAACGCGCCGCCAGATCGCCGATTCCGCGCGCCTGGCAGGACTCGACACAACGTTTGCAGACATCGCCGTACGCCGTTTCGACCTTCTCGCACTCTGGATTGTGCAGCGACAGACAGTCAGGCATCACAATTAGTGTTTTCCCGGCCCGGTTGAAGGCGTCCCGGTTGAGTTCGTCCTTGACCTTGAAAGCCAGCAGTTCCATCAGGTAGACAGCTTTATCAGTACGGCGAAGCGACTCGCCGCTATCAGCACGGCACGCCTTTTCGAGATAGGCATCGATCCGGGCGAACTCCTTCGAGAAATAATCATTTCCTTCCGATAGCACACGATTAGTGAAGCTGTCCAGCCTTTCGCGGAAGTCGTCGCCGAGATAGTAGGTGGGGATGTGTCGTTCCATGAGGCCAATATAGGGCATTTGTCCCGGCGCAAAATCTATTTTTCGATTCGCTGGGACAACCGTTCGACTCGGCTCAGCCCGGCCAGCGCGCGGGTGGAGCCGGGGTAAAGATTCAGCGCCGTGCGGAAGTTTAGTTGGGCCCGAGAGAAATCTCCCTGCTGTTCCCACAGTTCACCAAGAGCCAGATAGATCATACTGCGATCCTTCTTGTGTTCCGGAGCATGGGTAAGCGCAGTGTGAAGCGACGCCATAGCCGCCGCCTGGGCGGGACGTTTCTTGTACAAGAGGCCGAGGTAGTAATGGGCCTTCCAGTTGGTGGAGTCGGCCTCTATGGCCTGAGTGAAAAACCGCGCCGCCGCCTCATCCTGTCCGGCACGGAAGAGACTGAGTCCGTTGTCAAAGCATTCATCAGAGGCTGACGTCGGCAACGCAGCGGTCGGGCTGTCCTGATCGACCAGGCCGGCTTTCACGGTTGTCATTTTGCGACCGCAGCCGGTGAGGATCATCAGGATGATAATCAGGGCACAATATGTCATCGGTTTGGTCAGAGCAGGCTACCTATTTTGCTGTTTTTGTCGTCCGTCTCTATAGTGTCGGCTGGTTTTGCGGGTAGCTCTATGATGAAAAACAGTTGAATCCGGGGCGGATCGAGGCGTATTATAGATAACCAATAACCGTCGCCGATTAAGGAGAATCGATGAACTACCCACAGCCTCCGCCGATGTACAAGAACCCGGGTCTGGCTGCTGTCCTGTCGTTCTTTTATATGGGTCTGGGGCAGATATACAACGGCCAGATCGCCAAGGGCATCTTTTTTATCCTCGCCTACACTCTCTCGTGGATCCTGATGATTGTGTTGATTGGTTTTCTGACGACGCCGGTGTTGTTCATCTACGGCATGTACGACGCCTACAAATCGGCCGAGAAAATCAACCTTGACCTCGCTCGCGGCTTCGGTCCTCATTCCGGTCGGGTCGGTTGAGGGATAGTGCCCGGTTGCAAGTGATCGGACTATCCGCGACGATGTTGACATCGCCGGGCGGTTCCCTATATTAGCGCCATGATTCTTGTCATCGACATCGGTAACACCAATATCGTCATCGGTGTGTACTCCGGCGAAGAGTTGGTCGGCAGCGTGCGCTTGTCCACGCGCGGCAGTCTGACGTCCGACGAAGCAGGCTTGCTGGTTACCGGATTTCTCCATCGTATGGGCTTCACGGTCGAACAAATTGGGCAGGTTGTTATCGGTTCGGTGGTGCCGCACCTCACCAGCGCTTTTGAAGAAACCGCTCAGCAGTATCTTGAGTGTGAACTGTTGGTGGTGACAGCCCACGTCAAACTGCCGGTGACAATCGACATCGACCAACCCGACCAGGCGGGCGCCGATCGGATTGCTAACGCTGCGGCCGCCTATACTCGTTTTGGGGGGCCTCTAATCGTGGTCGATTTCGGTACCGCCACCACCTTTGATGTCGTCAACTTCGACGGCGCCTATATCGGCGGCATCATCTCGGCCGGACCGGAGACCTCAATGGCGCAATTGGCCCGCCGGGCGGCTCGTCTGCATGAAGTACGGATCGAACAACCGGAGCGCGTGATTGGACGTGACACCGGGGGTGCTTTGAAATCGGGTTTGTTCTACGGCACGGTGGGGCAGGTGGATCATATCATCGACAAGATCATCGAGGAAACCGGCGCGGTTGATACGAAGATCATCGCCACCGGCGGACTGGCAGTAGGCTTTGAGGTCCATTCTCGACACATCCAGCAAGTGGAGCCACATCTGACGCTGGAGGGGCTGCGGATTATCGGTGAGATGAACAGGCTGTAGCCTGTTTTTCGCGCTCCGCGCGGCTGA
>JAUWMW010000236.1 GCA_030612965.1 bacterium | reverse complement strand
CCTACCGCGCAGGCTTACCTTGATCGCATCCTGCTCGAACGAGTGTCGGACTATGACCATTGGGAAGTGCTCGATCTCAACTTGAACCCGAAGGCTCCCGACGGAGGAACCGACGTTACCCTGAAAGACGGCGATCATCTCAAGGTCAACTCCATCTTCCAGGCCAGGAAAAACCTGGTAGCGCTGTTCGGGCTGGTCAAACACCCCGGTTATTACGAGCGCAACGACTCCACCCGCGTCTCGGATATTGTCAGCCAATCTCAGTTGCAGCCATACGACGTGTACTACGAACGGGCCGACCTCTACCGGCGTCACCGTGATCGGCGGATCGAGGTAATCCCTTTAGGCTTGAAGAAGGTTCTACGGGGAGATCACACGGCTGATATTCTGTTGTGTGATCATGATTCCATTCATATTTATTCTATCGATGATGTGCGCCATCGTCGTCGCGTCTATATCGAGGGGGAAGTCAACCGCCCCGGCTGGTATCCTCTTTACGATGGTATGTCGGCCGCTGACCTGGTGTTTCTGGCGGGATCGTATACACGATCGGCCGACCTCGTTCAGGCTGAGTTGGCTCGCATTGATGAAAACGGTGGCGTATCGCTGGAGTATTTTCCGCTTGACGACTCCGCATCACAAACGGTCACGTTAAGGGAAGATGATCACATGTTCATCCGGTCGATCCCGCAGTGGCAGCAGGAACGTTCCGTTACCATCAAGGGTGAGGTTCTGTACCCCGGAGAGTACGTGCTTCGCGAACGGGGCGAGGCCCTGTGTCAACTGCTGGCGCGGGCCGGTGGTTTCACAGCCGAGGCCTTTCCCAAGGGGCTGGTCCTGGAGCGAGCCTCCATTGAGGATGACCTCAGGCGGGCCAGTCTGCCCCGGCTGCTGGCTAATTCACAACCGTTGGTTATCGACAGCCTCGGCCGAGCGAAAAAGCACGTTGAAGTCGACTATGACCTGGGCGCGATGAACCGGATCATCATAGACACCGACAAGCTCAATGATCCCACTAACTGTGAATCGAGCATTGCACTGAAACCGAATGACCGCATCTACGTGCCGACCGTTCCAACAGGCGTACCGGTAATCGGCGCCGTTGGCTCCAACGGCACTATCGGCTTTGACCCCGGACGCAAGGCTAAGTTCTACATCAAGCGCGCCGGCGACTTTACGCGCCGGGCCGACAAGAAAGAGGTTCGCATTGTCCGTGCCGGGGGTGAGGTTATCTCCGGCGGCGTGCTCGGCAAACGGATTGAGGTGGGTGATATGATTCTCGTGCCCACCAGAATACAAAAGGACCGTAACTGGGGCAAGACGGTCACCACCTGGTTATCGGCGGCCACCGGCGTGCTGACCTCAGTTTTCATAATCAGCAGGCTTTAGGAAACTGCCCCAGCTAAAGATATCACGCATCTCATCCTACCTTCCTAATGGCCGTCGACTCTGAAATCGAGGAGTCGGCGGCCTGATTTTGCAAAAGAAAGAATTGCCGTCAGACCCGGAAGATACCGCCCTAACGACCGTTCAATTTCCTCTCTGCACCGCCTTGCGGATGACACTCGCCCTCTGTTACCTGCTGTGCGACATAGGCTTGCCTTAAGTGTTCAGAATCTATACAAGGCGGCACAGACCTTGCAATACCTACCGGTGACGAAAACTCATTGTGCCCTGTTGAGTCATGGAAGACAAAAAGCACAGACACGAATTACACTCGCCGCTGCTCGCCGAAATCCCGAGACCGACCGGTCTCCGGCGTTTTCAGTCCTTCCGCACGCTCCTTGAGAACCTTGTCTCTTCAGGCAATCAGCATCTGTCTTCTGATCGTGAAAACATGCCCACGACCATCTGTGGAAAGGATAGCCAGCTATGAAAGCCCATTTACCGACCGATATCACCCCGCAGGACCAGTTGACGGCGATGATCGCGCGCAAACAAGTGACTGCTCGTTCGACGATCCTGCCGTTTGCCGACAACGTCGATTTGTTGAGCAACCTCTTCTCTGTGTTGGGTTGTCCTGCTTCGCGGTTGGTCGCCGCCGGTCACGTAACTCCGGAAGTGGCGCAGGCAGCCGACCGGGCCCGGATCGATCTGGCGGAGCAACTGACACCGTCCCCCTTCGCCGGAGATCCGAAGGTGGTGAAGCAGGCGGTTTCAACCCCTCGCGATATAGTTTATTTGGCCAACCCCAACCGCATCACCGGCGCCAGCTATTCCCTTTCGGAAATGGAGAGTATGGCGAGCGCCGTGCCTGAAGGCGCCCTGGTTGTCGATGAGCACTACTTCGATTATTTCGGTGTGACGGCCTTTCCGATCACCGATATGCACTCGAACGTGTTCTGCCTGCGCTCATTCACGGCCGCTTTTTCGATCAACTCCGCAGATTCCGGGTTCGTTCTGGGCAGTTCGTCGGGGATTGAGAAAATCGCACAGGTCCATCGCGGGTATGTTTTCTCCCGGACTCTTGGTCGCACGGTGGAGGCAGTACTGGCCAACGACGAAGCAGTGGCTCTGAGGGTGCGGGAGGTGCATAAGGAGTCGTTGCGGATCGCCGAGGCTCTTGACGCTTGCGGCCTGCAATGTCGTCTCAGCCCCACTGATTTCGTCCTGATGCGAGTAGCCGATCCCAGGGAATTCGGCAACGCTTTGGCCCGCGATAAGATCGAGATCGAGAATCTTGACGGCTACCCCAAGATGAAAAACTACGTCCGATATCGGATCGAGTCACCGCTCAACAATGATCGGTTGATTCGATCGATCGAGCGCATGAATCCAAAGCATTACCAGATGAAAACCCGTGATGGCCGGATGGCACGGTCGCACCATGCCCCGGAGTCAACGGTACTATCGGCGCTTCGAGAACAGCTTTCCTCCCGCCGTAAGAGGGGGGGAATGGTTGATGGTCAGCCGACGAATCGCCTTGCGGAGGAGTTGGTCACTGACAGTTAATCAGTTGTTAGGGCCGGCGCTAGCAGGGCGAGATTATCTCGGTCGTCGAAGCCAGTAAGTGATGAGCACTAAAGCAGGACATAACAGAGTCGATAATTGTCTTAAGGGCCAGGAGGCCAATCAAAGGGGACATTCACTCAAAGGGCGGGCTGCTGTTATGATCTGCAACACAGCATTATCATCCGAAATCGACATCACCTCCAGCGTGGTCATTCCCAGGAAGTCAAACGGGACCGTAGGGGGGGCGCGATGAGACGATTCACCAGGAAGACGCTGCTTTCGATTCACGGACAACTTGGCGTGGCTGTGATTTCATCGCTGGCCCTGCTGGTAACGCTTATTCTCACTAGCCATACCGGAACTTACGCCTGGGAGATGGTCGCGGCGCTGGTTCTCATCCGCGTGGTTTATCGTCTAACTCGAGGACCCTTGCCCGTCTTGTCACCAGTGACGGTGCGCAAGCGACTTCGGTGGGTCTTAGTGGACGAGGTCTATATCGTCCTGGTTTTGACCGCCGCTGCCTTCGTGATGAATTGGCCGGTGGGCAATCTGGTTTTGGGCGGCTACCTGGTGGTCAACCTACTCCTGCAAACAGCCGGGTTGATGGTATCACGATTGACCATGGTCTACCTGCGCTGGCCAAGTTCCAACCAGACCGAAGGAGGCTTACAAAAACAGGCCGTAATAGTCGGTACCGGCCAGAAAGCCCAGAGGTTGGCCGACCGCATTCTTGATTCGCCCGACCTCGACACTCTACTGCTCGGCTTTCTCGACTATCACAAAGATTACCTTTGGCGCTATCGTGACCTTCCGTTGGTCGGACATCCGGACGAACTGCGACAGTTGATCGCTACTTGCCAGATCGACGCCTTGATCGTGGCGGTGGAACTGGAAGATCTGCCG
>JAUWMW010000263.1 GCA_030612965.1 bacterium | reverse complement strand
TAGGATTGGTTCTGAATCGCATTCTTGCCGTGGAACACCGCCGACTGACCCATGATGAGACTGGACTTCACAATCCCCTGTCCCCCAAACCCGGCAAAACGGATGATCAACCCACCGCCTCCTTCTTGATCAGTGCCACCTGCTCATTGGTGATCTTGCGCAGTTCGAAAGTGAACTCCGGTCGGTCGTGGTCGCACAGCTTGCCAACTATAATTCTGCCCTCAAGTTCTTCTTCTGACATCTCCCCAGCTTTCGCGATGCGCACCGCCTGCTCCTTGAACCTCTTCAGCATCTCGACGCCGGATTTCAATCCAATCCGCCGACCGTAGTTGTCGGGACACTGCGATACGATCTCAATGAAACTGAAGCCTGTCTTGTCAATCGCCTGCTGCATCGCCTTCTTGAGTTGAAACACATGGTAGGTCGTCCATCGCGAAACAAAGCTGGCGCCGGCGGCTTTCACCAGTTCGGCGATCTGGAAAGGCGGTTCGATATTCCGGTGAGGGCTGGTCGTCGTCTTAACGCCGGTCGGTGTTGTCGGAGCGGTCTGACCGCCGGTCATGCCATAGATCATGTTGTTAACCAGGAAAACAGTCAAATCGATATTGCGGCGGGCGGCGTGGATCAGATGATTGCCGCCGATCCCGGCAACATCACCATCTCCGGCAATCACGATCACCTTCAAATCGGGGCGCATGATTTTGACCCCGGTAGCAAAAGCAATCGGCCGACCGTGGGTGGTGTGCAATGTGTCCGCTTTGAAATAGGGTGATGGTATCCATGCCGAACAACCAATGCCGGATACGCAAACCATCTTAGTCGGGTCCAGTTTGAGTTCATCGACGGCGTTGGTAAAAACATTGAGGATGGTACCACAGCCGCAACCCACACAGAAGCGGTGGGGCATGATCTCCTCGCGCACGTAATCCATCAGTCGGTGTCTGGGTTCGCTCATCAGGACACCTCCACGATACTATGGGTAATTTCATCCACCGTGTGAGGCACACCGCCGATTTTTGACACCGGTACCACCCTGCAACTAACGAACCGCTCGATCTCCCTTGAGAGTTGACCGAGGTTCATCTCGGGCACCAATATGATATCCAGATGCTCCGCAAACTCAGCCACTTGCTTGCGTGCAAACGGCCAGATAGTGATGAGTCTCAGAAAGTCGATCTGTTTGCCGCTATCCCGCGCCTGCCTGACGGCTCCCAGCGCCGGTCGCGACGTAGCGCCGAAAGATATCACACCAACGTGCGCCTTGTCGCTGGGATCTATATCTGTCTTGACGCGCACGATGGCCTCGCGGTTCTCATCGATCTTGCGATAGAGTCTGCGAATGAGCGTATCGTGCACCTCGGGCGTGGTCACATCCCTCATGCCGTTAGCCTTGTGCGTCGATCCGGTCACGTGGATATACTGCCCTTCACCGTAGTGGATCATCCCCGGCACCAGTTCCGGCCCGCCGAATATGTCCGCGCCCGGTTGGGCCGGCTTTCTGGAGGCATGGCGCAGCGAGGATACCTTCGGCATCGTGACGCTCTCCCTGATATGGCCGATTTCCCCATCAGTCAGCATGATAACCGGCGTGCGATAGACATCGGCGAGGTCGAAGCAGTCCGACACGAGATCAAAACATTCCTGGGCGGAGTTGGGGGACAGCGCGATGATATTGTGATCGCCGTGGGTGCCCCAGCGCGCCTGCATGATATCCCCCTGGGCAGGCTTGGTAGCCTGACCGGTGGAGGGACCCGAGCGTTGGACATTGACAATCACGCACGGCGTTTCGGTCATAACGGCGTAACCGATGTTCTCCTGCATGAGCGAAAAGCCGGGGCCGCTGGTGGCCGTCATAGTTCGCGCACCGGTCCATGATGCGCCGACGATAGCGGCCATGCTGGCCAACTCATCTTCCATCTGAACACAGATACCGCCCGCCTTGGGCAGTTCCAGCGCCATCAACTCGGCCACTTCGCTGGCTGGTGTTATGGGGTAGCCCGCAAAGAAATCGCAGCCGGCATAAAGCGCACCGTAGGCACAGGCCTCATCTCCCAGCAGAAAGTAGGTCTTGCCACCCAGGCGGTTCAAGTATCGTTCCTTGTTCTGGTTAAGAGCCATTTTCTGCTACTTGCTCGACTTCCTGGGATTCTGCTCCGTCACTACAATCGCAAACTCCGGACACATCAAATCGCAAACGCGGCACCCGGTGCATTCTTCTTCTTTGGCTACGAGCGGAACGTAGTAGCCCTTGCGGTTAAGTCTATCGGAGTTATCGAAGACGTCCGTCGGACAGAACTCAATGCAGATATTGCAACCCTTGCACAACTCGCCGTTGATCGCTACGCGCCATGAGCCTTTCTTGCTTGGCTTCTTCGCGCTCGAATCTCCTCGGTGGGTGCTATGATGATTCTCGATCTTGTTCAATTCAATATCAAGTCACAGATTCAGTTGTTTTCGCTTCCGGCAACTAATGATGCCTGAAAGCATCTTATTGACCGACGAATATAATCAATCACGGCCTGATATCCAAATCTGTTCTGCTGATCTGTTCTGCTGATCACTGGCTAAGTATGCAGCTTCTGTGCCGAAACCCGCCGGCGGTCCTTCAGACCAGGGGTTTCGACTCGGGCCGCGCGAAGCGCGAGAGACACGGCTTGACCGTGTGGGCGGCAGACGTCCTGAAGTTGTCCCGCAGGTTCGTTTCGCCCGGTCCTGAGATCGACGCAGTCGAGATTGTGCCCCGGCGATCCTCTATAAGCCGTTGCCGGGCATGGATGCGATCAACCGGTGGTTCACACGCCCTCCTGCGGAGGTCGCAGGAACCGCCGGAACACGCACTTTTGAGTTACTATGTTATAAAAGTCCTGAGTGTTTGTTGTTAGGTAATCGAGGCTACCTTTTCGAATTAGGAGATATCCATCAACGTGGTCGCTAAGCGCCACAAACTTGAAAGAGGAAACCTTAGGAGCAGAGCTTGGATTGAGCATTCAGAAAATGTCTTCACGAGAATAATTCGGAAGAAGGTGTATGACGCGAGGCTGTCTGTGCTCCGAGTTCGTTTTATGAGTATGTTGACGGCATTTCCGACTTTCCGAATGGGTAACATGTGGAAGAACCACGAATAGCAGATTGTAAAGACATTTATTGAAACTCCTATCCGAAACTCTACAAAACGAACATTATGAAAAAGGACTGCCTCCCTGCGGTGGACCACCGGGGTCTTCAGCATGAAACTCAAGCATTAGAACAAACCCACCCGCTGGGGAGTGTTGATAAAGTCCCTTTGGTTGTCATTGCGAGCGACCGGAGGGAGCGCGGCAATCTCATACCGTATGTCGCCCAACGAATTGAGATTGCCGCG
>JAUWMW010000225.1 GCA_030612965.1 bacterium | reverse complement strand
GAGGCTTGTTGATAAACCCCAGAAGCCGTCATTGCGAAGCCACGCGTTTCGCGTGGCTGTGGCAATCTCAATCCGCTGGCCGACTTGGCGCAAGAGATTGCCGCGCTCCCAACGACACGAGTGCCTTCGGTCGCTCGCAATGACGAGAAATGGAGCTTCTTGAACAACCTGCTAGTGCTATCACCTGAACCGCCGGCAGCAGCCGGATCTCGCACCGTCTTATCATCTTTCTCTGCTGCATTCGACACTGAGTTTCTGAGTTGGCTGGCAGTTTGTGTTGACCTGGCGATTCCGCGTGACTTTGCCGACGTTTTTGGCCATACTGACGGGGAGAAACTGGCAGACATTCATGACCTCTTTGCAAGGCAGTGATTTGACTCCAACCAAATTGATTATAGGCACGCGCGGTTCTGATCTGGCTTTGTACCAGGCCAACTTCATTCGTGATATTCTGCGTCGAGAGCACGGCTGTGAAGTTGATGTCAAGATCATCAAAACCGTCGGCGACAAGTTGGACACGATTTCCTTCGACAAGATGGAAGGCAAGGGGTTCTTCACCAAGGAACTGGAAGAGGCGTTGCTGGCTGAACAGATTGATCTGGCCGTGCATTCACTAAAGGATCTGATGACCATCCAGCCGGACGGGCTGAAGCTCGGCGCCGTCGGATACCGTGCCGATCGGCGGGAGATGCTGCTGATACGAAAAGACGCTTGTACAAATGACGGTGTTCTGCCGGTCAGGAAGGGCGGTGTGGTCGGAACCAGTTCCAATCGTCGCAAGTGTCAGGTCGCGCATCTCAATCCATCCGTGTCCATAAAGGACTTGCGTGGCAATATACCCACCCGTCTGCGCAAACTGCGCGAGGGCCAGTATGACGCTATCATAATCGCAGCGGCTGGTGTGAGGCGCCTGAAGTTGGACGTCTCCGATTTGGAGGTAAGACTTCTCATCCCACACGAATTCCTGCCCGCGCCCGCCCAAGGGATTCTCGGTATGCAGATTCGCGCCAATGATGACCGGGTCGAAAATGTTGTAGCGAAGCTGGGCAATGCCAAAGCCGTAGTCGAAGTATCATTAGAGCGCGGCTTGCTCAAGCAGTTTGATTCCGGCTGCTCTCTCCCCTTGGGAGTCTACTCCGAAGTGTCTGGTTCCAAATTGCGGTTGAAGGCGGTGTTGGGTCGCCATAGCAGTGACGGATGGATCGGCCTGACCAAAGCCGACGTTACCGGCGCCAACGCCGACACAGTTATCGATGAAGCCTTCGCGCAACTCAGCACCGGGGTGTAGCGTTGTACGCTTAGGTGTGACCCGTGCTTCCAGCAGACTCCACGAAAACGTTTAGAACAAAGTGGACCCGGGGATCGTTGCAGAATTGGCCGGCAGCGACTATATTCTTTTTATGGCGCCGTCGGCCGAACCACAGCGGCGGCCATGGCCTGTATGGGATGGACGAAACGAATGACTGTGAAACAACCCGAGCTTGATCGGGTGCTGGAGTACTTGTGATGGAACAGATACACCGCCCGCGACGTCTGCGTCGCACCAGCCTTATCCGTGAGTTGGTGGGTGAGACCAAAGTTGCCGTGGAACACCTGATCCAACCATATTTCGTTACGGACGGCGAAGGTGTGCACGAAGAGATCAGCAGTATGCCGGGCATCCACCGAGAGTCGGTCGACTCGTTGGTGGCGTCGATCAGTGATGACATGAAACTGGGTCTCAACAAGGTGATGCTATTCGGGGTGACCGAACGAAAAGATCCGATGGCGACTTCAGCCATGGACGACAAAAACCCGGTCATCCTGGCGGTCAGGGCGCTCAAGGACAAGTTCAATGATGACCTATTTGTCAGCGCCGACGTCTGCCTGTGCGCTTACACTGACAGTGGTCATTGTGGCGTGACCGTCGATGGCGCAATCGATAACGATCACTCTCTGACGGTGTTGTCGCAAATGGCGCTGGCTTTGGCTCAGGCCGGTTGTGACTGTGTGGCGCCCTCGGACATGATGGATGGACGGGTGGGCGCGATTCGCGAAGCGCTGGAGGCTTACGATCTGGTCGACACGATTGTCATGGCGCACACGGCCAAGTATGCGTCCTCGTACTATGGACCCTTCCGGGAGGCGGCCAATTCGGCGCCCGGTGAAGGGGATCGCAGAGGCTACCAGATGGATTTCCACAACCGCAGTGAAGCCTTGCGCGAATTGATGCTGGATGAAGAAGAAGGTGCGGACATCGTGATGGTCAAACCGGCTTTGGCCTACCTTGACGTCATCTCCGATTTCCGTAGAAACACCGAGTTGCCGGTGGCGGCTTACAACGTTTCGGGTGAGTACGCTGCCGTGAAGCTCTTGGTTCAAGCGGGTCTGGCGGATGAGGAGTTGCTCGTTTTTGAAAACCTGACAGCCATCACCCGCGCCGGTGCTTCGATAATTCTCACCTACCACTTGAGGGACATACTGAGAAATGGATGGCGCCAACCATAAGACCGAAAAATCACAGCGACTCTTCAACCTCGCCAAAAAAGTAACTCCCGGCGGCGTGCATTCGCCGGTGCGAGCGTTCTTGTCGGTGGGCGGATGCCCGCGTTTCATCGACCGTGGTGAAGGTCCATACCTTATCGACGTCGACGGCAACCGTTACGTGGATTTCTGCTGCTCGTGGGGACCGTTGATTCTCGGTCATGCCGATCCCGACGTTGTCGCGGCCGTGAAGGTACAGGTGGAGCGTGGCATGACCTACGGCGCCTCGACTGAACTTGAATACGAGTTGGCGCGATTTATCGTCAGCCGGATCGAGGCTGTCGACAAGATTCGCTTTGTCTCTTCCGGTACCGAGGCGGTCATGTCGGCCGTTCGGCTGGCTCGCGGTTTCACCGGGCGGGACCTGATTCTGAAGTTTGACGGTTGCTACCACGGCCACAGTGACCATCTCCTAGTCAAGGCCGGCTCAGGTTTGGCGACCCTGGGTCAACCATCCTCTGCCGGTGTGCCGGAAGCTATTACGCAGAACACGGCCTTGTTGCCTTTGGACGATGAAGAAGCGCTGCAAAAATTGTTCGCAAATCATGGTGATCAACTGGCCGCAGTAGTGATAGAAGGTATCCCGGCCAACAGCGGCCTCTTGATACAGCGCCATGATTACATGCGATCGCTGCGAGCACTCACCGAGAAGCACGGTACGCTGCTAATCCTCGACGAAGTTATCACCGGCTTCCGGGTCGGCTTCGGCGGCGCTGCCGAGTACTACGGTATTAGCCCTGACTTGATTACGTACGGCAAGATCATCGGCGGCGGGATGCCGGTAGGAGCCTTTGGCGGTCGCGCTGATGTGATGGACACCGTCTCGCCACAGGGCCCGGTGTACCAGGCCGGAACTTTGTCCGGTAACCCGGTGGCTATGGTTGCAGGCCTGACGACCTTGAAGAAACTGTCAGCGGACAACGTTTACGCGGAATTGGAGAATCGCAATCATCGATTTGTCGGCAACATCACCAGTCGGCTTTCGGACAGTATGGTTACTATCGCCGGCGTGGCCTCGATTTTCTGGATCGTGTTCCAGCGTGATCTGCCGCGGGCCGCGTCAGGTATCGACAGTGACGGCATTGCTCATTACAATCGGATGCATGAAAGGATGTTGACCGCGGGGATGTATTTGCCGCCGTCCGGGTACGAAGTTTGTTTTCTCTCGACCGTGCATACCGACGACATCCTGGACAAGGCAGCCGAGACGATTGCCGGTATTATAGGTGAGGAAGCGCAAGGTGTAATGAATGGCCCGGATCCATATCGTCGAGAGTGACGACACGTTGAGCGAAATCGCTCGGACCTACTATGGCGATGTTTCTCTCTACCAGAAACTCGCCGAGTACAACGGCATCGTCGATCCCAACCTGATTATCATCGGACAGGTTCTGGAGATTCCACCCAAGGCTGAGTTACTTCGTGGTATTCCCGAACCTCCTAAGCAGGACCATGGTATCATCTGTCCCCACGGCCTTGAGCAGATTATCAAAACTTTCGGAAACATCCACCGCTACGTCACCGCCGACGGTACTTTGAAGCCATCGTGGGAAGCCGAACATCTGGGTCGGGTGAAACTTCCGTTTGCCATCCCG
>JAUWMW010000264.1 GCA_030612965.1 bacterium | reverse complement strand
TCAGCCGCTTTGGGTGCGATCTGCTCTTTGATGAACGCCTGTATTTTCTCTCGGTATTCGTGATGTTTTTTCTCAAGCAAGGTTTAGTCCTTCAGTATGTCTCTCGAAATAACCATCCGCTGCGCCTCAGTGGTGCCTTCGTAGATCTCGGTCAGGCGCGCGTCGCGGAAATACCGCTCCACCGGATACTCTTTCATGTAGCCGTAGCCACCGTGAATCTGCAACGCCTCATTGACGATGTAATTGGCTGACTGCGAACAGAACAGCTTGGCCATCGAAGCTTCGCGATGACACGGTTCACCCAGGTCCTTGAGTTGCGCCGCACGGTAGGCCAGCAGTCGTGAAGCGTCCAGGCGCGTGGCCATGTCGGCAATCTTAAACTGGATCGCCTGGAAACTGGCAATCGTCCGTCCGAACTGTTTGCGCTCTTTGGAATACTTGACCGCCTCGTCCAGCGCCGCCTGAGCAATCCCGATCGACTGAAACGACACACCGAGACGACCGGAGTTGAGAATCGTGACGGCCATTCTGAACCCTTTACCCAGATCGCCCAGCAGGTTCTCTTTCGGCGCCTTGACATCGGCGAAGCTCACCTCGCGCGTATCGGAGGCTTTCATGCCGCACTTCTTCTCCGATTTGCCCAGCGTGACACCTTCCCACCCCGGTTCCACCACAAAGCAGGAGAGACCTTTATGACCGGCCTCCGGATCAGTCTTGGCAAAAACGATAAACACGCCGGCCAGACCGCCACTGGTGACAAACGTCTTGGTTCCATTGATCAGGAAGTGGTCCCCTTTGTCCTCAGCCGTTGTCTTGATCGAGGCGAGATCGGTACCGGCGTCCGGCTCGGTGAGACAGTAAGAACCGATCCACTCACCAGTGACCATTCTGGTCAGGTAGTTATTCTTGAGATGCTCGGAACCAAACTTGGCGACAATCTCACAGCAGAGCGAATTGTGCACCGAGACCAGGATACCAAACCCCGCACAAGCGGCGCAGATCTCTTCGAGGACGCCGCCGAATGCGACCATACTTAGTTCCATACCGCCGTACTCTTCGGGCGCGGTAAAACCGAGATACCCGAGTTCGCCGGCTTCATCGATTAGCTCTCGGGGCGTAATTCCCTTCTCATCGAACTCTTCGGCGCGCGGGTAGAGACGCTTGTCAGCGAAATCCCGCGCCATCTGTTTCAGTTCCAGATCATCCTCAGAAAGTCTGAAATCCATCAATGGTCTCCTTAACTGCTATAATCGTAGAAACCGCGCCCACTCTTGCGGCCGAGATAACCGGCCTGCACCATCTTTTTCAGAAGCGGACAGGGACGGTACTTGGGATCGCCAAGGCCATCATGCATGACCTCGAGAATCGCCAGGCATACATCAAGACCGATAAAATCGGCCAGCGTCAGCGGACCCATCGGATGCGCCATCCCTAACTTCATCACTTCGTCAATAGCCTCGACGGTGCCGACGCCCTCCATATGTGCGAAGACTGCCTCGTTTATCATCGGCATCAGAATACGGTTGGCGATAAAGCCGGGGAAATCATTCACCTCGACCGGAATCTTGCCCAGCTTCACGGACAGATCTTTGATCAGGTTGAAGCTGTCATCGGTAGTGGCGATGCCGCGAATCAGTTCGATAAGCTTCATCATCGGCACCGGGTTCATGAAGTGCATCCCAACAAACTGTCCCGGCCGTTTGGTGGCCGCAGCCAGTTGCGTGATCGGCAGCGACGACGTGTTAGACGCAAAGATGGTGTCCGGCGGGCAGAGTTCAGCCAGCTTCCTGAATATGTCGAGTTTGATATCCAGATTCTCGGTAACGGCCTCTATCACCAGTTGCGAGTTCTTGGCCGCCGCCAAATCGGTACCAGTGTGCAACCGATCGAGTGCTGATTTCTTGTCGTCTTCGGTGATCTTCTCTTTCTTCACCATACGATCAAGACTCTTGGTGATCATCGCCACCGCTCGATCAAGGAACTCCTGCTTGATATCAACCATGTCGACATCATATCCTTTGGTGGCAAACACCTGAGCTATGCCGTTGCCCATCGTACCTGTCCCAACCACCGTCACCCGTTTGATATCATCTACAGTCATTCTCGGAATCTCCATCACTCATTGTTAACACATCTCAATGGCCATTGCCACGGCGTTGCCGCCACCGAGGCAAAGGGTAGCCATGCCATT
This sequence comes from bacterium, assembly GCA_030612965.1. GTDB lineage: Bacteria > Zixibacteria > MSB-5A5 > GN15 > FEB-12 > JAJRTA01. The sequence continues at coordinate 1,157 of JAUWMW010000264.1, read as the reverse complement.
CTTAAGACCGCGATCTTTCAATGCGTAGATGAGCGTCGTAAGCACACGGGCGCCGGAAGCGCCAATCGGATGTCCCAGCGCCACGGCGCCGCCATGAACATTGACGCGATCCCAGTCCCATCCCAGCGCCTGACCATCAGCCAGACACTGTACGGCGAAAGCCTCGTTGGCCTCGATCAAATCCCAGTGGTTGACATCGACCTTCATCTTCTTCATCAGATTCTGAACCGCATAGATCGGTGCGTAGAACAACAGTTCCGGTTTGGTTCCGGCCACTGCGTACTCTATCACACGGGCCAGCGGGGTGAGGTTCTTGTCCTTCAGATAGCTGCCTGAAACGACAACACTCGCGGAACCACCGTCGTTGAGCCCCGGCGCGTTGCCGGCCGTCACCGTGCCGTCCTTCTCAAAGGCGGGCCGGAGTCTGGCCAACTTCTCTGTAGTCATACCCTGGCGCGGCCCTTCATCGACATTGAAGACAATCGGGTCCTTCTTGCGCTGGGGTACCCCGACGTCGAATATCTCATCCTTGAACTTGCCGGTCTCCTGAGCCTTGACAGCCTTCTGATGCGAGCTTGCGGCGTACTCGTCCTGCGCTTCGCGCGTGATCTTTTCCTGCCGGGCGATGATCTCAGCAGCGCAGCCCATGTGGAAATCGTTGAAACTGTCCCAGAGACCGTCGGAGACCATGATGTCGTCAAGTTTCTTATGTCCCCAGCGCAGACCGGTTTTGGCGCCGCGCAAGACATACGGCGCGTTGGACATTGACTCCATACCGCCCGCCACAAACACGTCGGCGTCGCCGGCCCTGATCGCCTGTGCCGCCAGCATCACCGCCTTGAGTCCGGAGCCGCAGACCTTGTTGATAGTCATGGCCGCTGTCTCCGGTGGCAAACCAGCGTTGATCATGGCCTGACGCGCGGGCGCCTGGCCACAGCCACCCTGTACCACCTGGCCCATGATGACTTCGTCGATATCAGCAGCGTCGATTCCGGCCCGTTTGACCGCTTCTTTCACGGCCATAGCGCCCAACTGGGGTGCAGTGACTGACCCCAACCCGCCGTGCAAAGTCCCAATCGCGGTGCGGCAGGCTGAAATAATGTATGCTTCGTTTTTCTCGGCCATTTATCCATCCTCCAGTGTGTAGTTATCTCTTA
>JAUWMW010000302.1 GCA_030612965.1 bacterium | reverse complement strand
TCACCGGTTCCTGCGTTCGCCGAAGGCGAGCGTGTGAACCGGTGATTCTCAAGGCTACTTTCCCACAATGCCTTAGGGCGGATCGCAGGGTCACAATCCCGACTTCGTCGAGATCAGGACCATGCGAAACGGCTTTATGACACAGCCTGCTTGGCGTCGGGTGGGTGCTTGGGTTATTTCTCATCCGGCGTTGTGCTAATGTAAAGAACTCACAGCAAGGGACCTGTTGATAAACCCCGGAGGCCGTCATTGCGAAGCCGCGCGTTTCGCGGGGCTGTGGCAATCTCAATTCGTTAGTAGATAGCGAGAGAGAGATTGCCGCGCTCCCTACGACACGAGTGTCTTCGGTCGCTCGCAATGACGAGGAAAGGAGCTTTTTCAACACTCCCCAAGCTGTGGACCACCCGGCCTGCCACACCAAGGTGATGGAAGACACTGTGTTTTGTGCCCGACGGGTCTTCAGACCCGGCGGGAAATCGCTGTCATGCACGGCGATCTGAAGATCACCCCGTCACAACATGAGCACGTCGTTATGCAGGCTACTCAAGGGACAGAATGCTATATCAATTTGTGATACGGAAGACTCTAATTCCCCTTTGAGTCAGGCTGTCTATGTCCTATATTGCAGGTTACATTTTTTGACGAGATGAGATGGCAAATAGTCAACGAAACAGAAAAAACCAGCAGTATCTGCACGTAAAAGGTGCTCGCGAGCATAACCTTCGCAATATCGACGTCCGAATTCCGCGTAACAGCCTCACCGTAATCACCGGCCTGTCCGGTTCGGGTAAGAGTTCGCTGGCCTTTGATACTATTTACGCCGAGGGCCAAAGGCGATATGTCGAGTCGCTGTCGGCCTATGCCCGGCAGTTTTTGGGTTTGATGGAGAAACCGGACGTCGACTTCATCGAAGGATTGTCGCCCGCCATTTCCATCGAACAAAAGGGAACGGCCAAGAACCCCCGCTCGACGGTCGGCACGGTCACGGAGATTTACGACTACCTGAGATTGTTGTTTGCACGGGTGGGTGTGCCGCACTGTGTCAAGTGCGGTCAGCCGATCACGCAGCAGACCGTGGAGCAGATTGTTGACTCGGTACTAACTTTCGAGGAAGGCACCCGGCTGATGGTACTGGCGCCGCTGGTGCGGGGCAAGAAGGGAGAGCACAAAGAGATTATCGATGAGGCGCTGCGCGGGGGATTCGTTCGGCTCCGCGTCGATGGTGACATCGTCGAAACCGACAGCGAGATCGAACTCGACAAGAAAAGGAAACACACTATCGAGGCGGTGATAGATCGACTGGTAGTCAAAACCAAATCGAAACGGCGACTGGCCGATTCAGTGGAGATCGGGCTGAAGACCGGCGGCGGCACGGTGCTGGTAAACATCAAGGGAAAGGACCTGCTTTTTTCCGAACAGTTTGCCTGTCTTAACTGCAATATCTCCTATGACGAACCGACCCCGCGACTGTTTTCATTCAACTCCCCTTTCGGCGCCTGCAAGATGTGTGACGGTTTGGGACAGAAGATGAAGATCGACCCCGATCTGGTGCTGCCCGATCGCTCCCTGTCGATCTCCGAAGGTGTGATCCGTCCCTGGGGTGGAGCCGAAATGTCCAATTGGTATCGCTACCAGTTGAAAGGCGTGGCTAAGCATTACGATTTCAAATTCGCAACGTCGTTCAATCAACTGCCGCAGAAGGTCCAGCAAGTCATTCTATATGGTTCCGGTCGCGATGAGATTAGCTTCGAGTTTGAGCATGTCTCCGGCAAGGGTAGAGGTTCCGGTGTTTACACGTCATCGTTCGAGGGTGTGATCCCGCATCTGGAGCGTCGTTACAAGCAGACCGAATCGGCCGGTGTGCGGCAGTGGATTGAAACCTACATGTCGATCACCGACTGCCCATCATGCCACGGTGCGCGGCTGCGACCGGAAGCCCTGTCGGTCATTCTTGATCGCGAAACGATCGACAGTCTCACGGCCAAGTCGATCAAGGATATTCGCAACTTCTTCCGACGGATCAACCTGACCAAACGACAGCAGCTTATCGCCCGCCAGATTCTCAAAGAACTCAAAGAACGGTTAGGTTTCCTTTGCGATGTCGGTCTGGATTATCTCACCCTCAATCGCGCGGCGGCAACGCTGTCCGGCGGCGAGGCCCAACGCATTCGGTTGGCCACCCAGATCGGATCGCGTTTGGTCGGCGTGCTCTACATTCTCGATGAGCCTTCAATCGGCCTGCATCAGCGCGACAATCGCAAACTGCTCAATACCCTCACCGAACTGCGCGATATCGGCAACACTGTGCTGGTCGTTGAACATGATCGCGAAACAATCGAGTCCGCCGACTATGTCATCGACCTGGGACCCGGCGCCGGTGTTCAAGGTGGCAGGGTGGTGGTGGCCGGGCGACCGAATGTGATCAGAAGGTGCAAGAAGTCGATAACCGGGCAATACCTCTCCGGCGAGCGCTCAATCGAATCGCCGACCTCCCGTCGCGAACCTAACGGCAATTTCATCAAGCTGACCGGCGCTACCGGTAATAACCTCAAGAACGTCGACATAGACCTTCCCCTCGGTATTTTCGTCGTCATAACAGGGGTGTCCGGTTCCGGCAAATCGACCTTGATCAACGAAACACTCTATCGTCTGATGGCCCGACGTTTCTACAGTAG
>JAUWMW010000155.1 GCA_030612965.1 bacterium | reverse complement strand
CATGATCGCCTGGTTGCTTTCGCTGACCCTTAATCCCGCTATCGCGATGCTTATATCGGACAAGACACTGCGCAACTTCGGTCGCGAAGACGACACGCACGGACCGTTGTCGAGCGTGATGCACGCTTTCCGCAATCTGAGCTACCAGCAGCACAAAGGGATCATTGTTGTGGCGCTGGTGCTGGTGGTGGTGTCGGCGGTCGGGCTGTCGCTCATCGTCGTCAACGACAACCCGGTCAAGTGGTTCAAGAAGTCGCATCCGATTCGGGTGGCCGATACTGCCATGAACCAACATTAGGCTGGCACCTACATGAACTATCTCGTCTTTGAAGGACTCGATGAGAACGATATGAAGAAGCCCGAGGTGCAGCGATACCTCGAGGCGATGCAGCGAGAGTTGGAGAAGGACCCGATTGTCGGGGCTGTCACCGGCCTGCCCGATGTTGTCAAGAAAGTCCGTTTTGAGTTTTTCGGCGCTGATTCTTCAAAGCTGGCACTACCCGACAACGTCAACGAAATCGCCCAGATGCTGTTTCTGTATGAGATGTCCGGTGGCGATCCGGACGATCTGTTCAAGTTCGTCACGCCGGAGTACGATCAAGTCAACCTCTGGGTGCAAATGAGAAACGGCGACAACATGGCGGTCAGTTCCGTGGTCGAGCGCGGGAACAGATTCCTCCTTGAACACGCGCCTCCTTCCGGGATCACGGCGCGCTGGGCCGGCCTGCCCTATATCAACATCGAATGGCAGCATCAGATGGTCAGCGGTATGCGCTCTTCCCTGATGGCATCGTACATCGTTGTTTTTCTAATGATGGTCTTCCTGTTTCGCTCGCTACGCTGGGGTCTGGTGTCGATGCTGCCGTTGACGATCACGGTCATGGCCATCTACGCCTTTATCGGCTTTATCGGAAAACCGTACGACATGCCGGTAGCGATTTTATCATCACTGACCTTGGGTTTGTCGATCGACTTTGCCATACACTTCATCCAAAGATTGCGCACGATCCACAAACGCACCTCGGATTTCCGGAAATCATTCGATGAGATATTCCAGGGCGCCGGTCGGGCCATCAGCCGCAACGTGCTGGTGATCGCAATCGGTTTTGTGCCGATGTTGTTCTCCACCCTGGTGCCATACATCACCGTCGGGGCGTTTTTTCTGGCTATCATGGTCGTCTCCGGTCTGGTGACGATGCTGCTACTGCCGGCGTTGGTAAGAACCTTCCACAAGACGCTGCTTCCGGTGAAGGCAGACGATAGTGAGACCGTTCCGGCAGCGGTCGAACATGCACGAAGATAAAGACGCAATGCGATAGAGAAGAAAGGAACCAAACCATGTTGAATTCAAAACTCATCCTGATCCTGCTGTTAGCGCTGCCGATGGCGATAGCAACCACCGCGACCGGTGAGGACGCCGCAGCCATAATGGAGAAGTCGCACCTGGCCTACTACTATGCGGCCGACGACGGTATATCTGAGGTCACCATGCGCATTACGAGCAAGCGCGGCAAAGAGCGGACCAAGGAGTTTGTCATGCTGCGCCTGGACGAAGAAGAGGGCGGCAAGCAAAAGTACTATACATATTTCAGGAAGCCGTCCGATATCTCCCGGCTCACTTTCATGGTGCATAAGATACCCGACGGCAACGACCAGCGCTGGATCTATGTGCCCTCAGTCGATCTGGTCAAGCCGATCTCGGCCGATGACAAGAATTCAAGTTTCGTCGGTTCGCATTTCAGCTACGAAGACGTCTCCGGTCGTCATTGGAGCGAGGACAAGCACAGTCTGCTGCCCGACTCCACTATAGGCGATCGCGCCGTGTTCGTCATAGAGTCGATCCCGGTCGAGAAGTACAAAGGATTCTCACGCAAGCTGTCCTATATCGACAAGGAGAACTATCTCCCGCTACGGGAAGAGTACTATGGCAAGAAAGACAAGTTGGTCCGTGTCTTCACCGCCGAAAAGGTGGAGGAGATCGACGGTGTAACCACCATGACCGCCCGTTCGATGGAGAATCTCAAGAAGGGCGGTAAGACGCTGATCGAGTTCTCCAGTATTGAGTACAACGTAGGTCTCGATGCATCACTGTTCACCGAACGGTTCCTCAAGAACCCGCCGCGGAAGTACATCAAGTAGGTGGGAGGTGATCGAAATGAGAGTGTTTAGAGCATTCATAATCACCGGGTTGCTGCTTATGGCAGTTCCGGTTGCCGCCGAGGTCAGTATCGATGGTTTCCTTCAGACTCTCTACGGCGGACGACTGGACGAGTCCAATCCAACGGCAACCGAACAAACAGCCTCGGAGGCCAGGCTGCAACTAAGAGTCGAAGATTATGGTGACGCGGCTGAGTTTTTCGGGCGGATCGACTTTGTTTACGATGGCGCTGATTCTTCCGACTATGATTGGGAATTGCGCGAAGGATACCTCAAGTTCCGGCTGGGCAGTCGGCTTGATTTCAAAGTCGGCCGCCAGATTCTCACCTGGGGCACCGGTGACCTGATATTTATCAACGATGAATTCGCCAAGGACTATCGTTCGTTCTTTGTCGGACGTGATGATCAGTATTTGAAAGCGCCACAGAATGCTATACGTACAGAGTTCTACAGCGGTCTGGGCTCTCTGTCGCTGGTCTGGACGCCGCGCTTTGAACCTAACCGTCTCCCCACCGGTCGGAGACTGAGCTACTTCAACGGTCAGTCGATCGTCGGTGAAGGATACTACTTCGATCCAACCACCCCGGCGCCGAAGTTTGAGAACGGCGAAGTGGCTATGAGGTTGAGTCGCCAGGTCGGGTCGTACAATAGTTCACTATACTTCTACAAGGGATTCTACAAGAACCCAATGGGTGTTGTGATTATTGACTCATCGATGGTACCGATCTATCCGAAGCTGAATGTCTACGGCGCATCAGTGCGTGGACCGATGGCGGGCGGTATTGTCTGGGTCGAAGGTGGTTACTATGACTCGCGCCAGGATCGTGACGGCGATGATCCGATGATGCCGAATTCATCCGTGACCGGTATGATCGGTTTCGAGCGCCAGGTGGCCTCCAATTTGACTGTCAACGGTCAATGGCAAACGGACAAGATGCTCGATCACGACACTTATGAAAAGCAGCAAACGGCCATGAATGCTTTTGTGCGTGACGAGACGCGGCACATGATTACCTCACGCCTGACCAAGCTGCTGAATGATGAATTGTTGGCGCTTTCGTTGTTCGTGTTTTACTCACCGACTGACGAGGACGGTTACCTTCGAGCTTCCGCTGACTACAAGTACAGCGATGAGTTGAGCCTGGCCGTCGGGGCGAATATCTTCGACGGGACCTATGATGCGACCGAGTTCGGTCAGTTCCAGAAGAACGATAACGTGTATGTAAAGTTCACCTATGGTTTCTGATGGCGCTACCGGGCGGCTTGAGTTGCCTGTGTAGAGAAAGGAAAGCGTAATGACTTTGGAGGATTCAGTAAGGTTGTTCGCCGGGTTTATGGTGCTGCTGCGCGTCTTTGGCGTTGTACTATTTTGTATCACCGTACTGGCTGTTATTGACGGCTTTCGTCGGTTTGAATCTGATTCAATCTTCGATCACGCGGTTCTGCCCTGCTGAGATGGCGTTTGAGAGGCTGTTCTTCAACCAGTAGGGCTGGATCCATGCGATCCTGCCAAAACGTCATCCTGAACAGACAGGCTGTGTCATAATTGTATGTTCCACTGGTTCCTGCGTTCGCCAAAGGTCCGCCGCGGCGGATGTGAACCGGTGGTTCTTAAGGCTGCTTTCCCACAACACCTTAACGTGATTCGCAGGGTCACAATCCCGACTTCGTCGAGATCAGGACCCTGCGAAACGGCTTTACGACACAGCCTGAGAGTCGAAGGGTGGCGGGCAGGCCTTCACTCTCGCGGGCGGCAGTGGCAAGCCACTTCCTCGCGCTCCGCGCGTTTCATACGATGATTATCAGGCAGGCTCCAAACGACCTGTCTTTTCTTGTGCGAACTTAGATGTAGTAGGTCAGTCCGCCGCGGCGGACTGACCTACCGGTCCGAAGACTGTTTCTTCTTGGCGGCTAAGCGTTGCAGCCGGTGGTTCAGTTTGGGACGATGGCTGACGCCATACGGGCAGATACGCGCCGCGACCTCGGCATAACGGTAAGCCCGGCGGTAATCCCTGGCCTTGTGCTCGTTGTACATAGCCAGTTCCAGATTAGCCCAGTAGGCCTCCCGCCCACTCTGGTCACAAAGACTCTGCCAGAGGCGAACCGCCTGATCCAAATCGCCGGCCCGCTTGAACGCCTGGGCGTGGAACAGGGCAACATCCGGCTTGCTGTGACCGCCGGATAGCTCATTGATACGGTCGTATAGATTGACCACTTTGTCATTGTCCCGTCTTCTGGCATACACGCGGGCCAGCGAGTGCAGGTCATCGGCTTCGTCCAAACTGGCGCCGTCGCTTTCAAAGGCGCACGCTATATGGTTGGCCAAGAACCAGAGGCTGACGATATCAAGGCGATTGTGTTCGAGCACCCCGACCATGTTATCCAGTCTTCGTTCGGACAACCAGTCGAAATAGATCGAAGGTATCAGGTAGCCAGGCACGTCATCATCGCGATGGAAGTCAAACAACTCCCGCTCAACGTTGGTCAGCGTGCAGTCGGCCAGGCGACGGCGGAAGAGTCGGCGAGCGGAGTGCAGCAGGTCGATATGGTCGGCCGTGGGAATGCCACGCGCCACCCGGTTGACGATCATCCGCCCACGCAGCAAAGGGAGGTCGAAAGCCGCGCCGTTGTAGGTGACGAGCGTCTTGTCGGCGCCCAGTTCGACGAGGACCGCCTCGAGCATGGCGGTTTCATCAGGGTAGTCGGGGATGAGATACTGACGCACCTCGAATTCGTTGTCGATCAGCGAGCCGCACCCGACCAGAAAAGCCACTGCCCCCGCGCCGCCAAGGCCGGTAGTCTCGGTGTCAAGAAACAGCAGTGAGGATGGATTCACGCGACCGGGCTGCGCCTGCACCGTGAAGGCCGAACGGCTCAGAGAAGTCAGCGACCGATCGGTCGCCAGTTCCAACACACCGTGCCGATACCGTCGTGAATAACGAGTTCGCACCAGACAGTAGACGCCGGCGTAGTTGGATACCAACTCAGCCCCCAAATGCTCGGCCATCAACTTGTAATGATCGGGCGCGGGCGCTGTTTGGCTTCGCTTACCGGCAGGTAGGATATGGCTGTCGAAGCGGCGAAGTTTGTTCTTCAGGTTGTCACTGTTCATTGATAACAGCGTTCAGAGCGGACATCATTTTCAACCGGGCCAGACGATCCGGTTCTCGCTGGGCAAAGAAACTGCAGACGCACTCAGCGTTTTCGTTGGCCGTGTGAATAAGAGCTGTTGCCGCATGAGCGCGCCGCAGCGGATCAGACGTATGCGTTTGTACTAATAGAACGGCGATGCATCGCAGTGTTCCAAGTTGGCCCATGATGCGGCAACTCAGATCGCCGACAAGATCGTTGTCCGATGCGACAGAGTCTTCCAGCACTGCCACAACTAACGTAGTGTCCAGCTTCAACAGCGACTCCATAGCCGACATGCGGGCGCCGTAGAAATCATCGCCCAACAAATGCACCAGCCGCGCTATGCCGTCATCGGCAGCCAGTTTGCCGCACGACACCGCGGCCGCTTTGCGCACCTGACCGATACTGTCGGTCAAGGCCTCAATGACCACTGGCTCGGCCCGGTAAGCACCGATTTTGCCCAGGGCGCCGATAGCCTGGTCACGCACCTGCCAGCGCGGATGATGTCGCACTTCCATTAACGGATCCAGCGCCGTCGAGTCAGCGATATCCCCTAAGGCCCAACACACCCGCTGCACTACCAGACCGTCGCTCCGCTTCAGTGCGCGCACCAGGTATGGCACCGCCGGTGAGCCGATCCGCTTGAGCACGTGGATGATCGTCCAGCGATCGCGGGCCGATTTGGTGGTGAACTTGTCAATCAACCATGGGACCACTTCTTCGCCCATCGCTGCGATAGAGTCC
>JAUWMW010000244.1 GCA_030612965.1 bacterium | reverse complement strand
TCGCTATGTCTACTTTGTCTGAAGGCGTACACTCAACTTCTGATTTCAGGTTCTCCTTATGCTGATTGCTTTTCCCTTGCAGGCGCCAAATAGCGTTCTTTCCACAGGGAGCAGGAAAGGCAATCAACCTTCTTACCATATTCAATCATTCCCCGGCCATACGCCGAATCTTCCAGGGCATGCGCACCGTCCTTATCAATAGGCTTTGCATTGACTTCATCGACAACTGCGCGCGCTCGTCGATGATGATCCCGAATTGGACAAGGAACAAGCAGATTTCCCCTCTCGTAATTCGGTCTGTCGTCAAAGTATTCCCTCTGCCAGTTCCGAATCTTGGTCAACAACGGCGAGAAAACCGCCGTATCAAGATTGCCCCCATCGGTATAAATATCCTTTATGTTGTGTACTGAAAAAGGATAGAAAGCGCAAGGGGCAATCGTTCCGTTCCAATCAATATATATGTATCCGCCTCCGTATGCCCCTCCGGCTGCGATACATCCGCTGGATACAGTCCCTGAATTCCAAAAATCAGCGACGAAAAGATTCCGTTCTCGGACCAATTCCCAGGTGCGATCATACATACGCAGACGCTGCTCCGGAGTGACCATCATGTCCAGCGTGAAGCTACGGCCGATTGGCATATACTGGAATATCCACTGGTACATGGCGCCCTGCTCTTCGAAGAAGAACTTGATGAACCCGTCATCCTGAATACGGTCGCAATTGTGCTTGAAGGCAGTAGTCGAAATGCCAAACGGAACACCGGCGTTGCGCAGGTTCTCAAAAGCTTTCAGAATACGCCTGAATACGCCCCTACCGCGACGGTCATCCGTTTCCTTCTCGAATCCCTCAACAGAAATTGCCAGGGTGACATTTCCCAGTTCCCCAAGCCGTCGGGCGACTTCGGGTGTGATCAGGGTACCATTAGTGTAGACGAGAAAATACTGGTCCAAATGTTGTTCGAAGATATCCAACAGGGTTTTTCCGTTATCCCGGTACATGAAAGGTTCCCCGCCGGAAATGACAGTGAAGTGACTTCCCCAAAGCTTTACCTTTTCATTTAGAATTCTGTTGACTACGTCATACGGCAGGGTCGTTTTCCGAGTGGCGTCGCTGCCGGCGTAGCAACCTTTGCACTTCAAGTTGCAGCGTGCAGTGGGACTGAGAAGAACAAACCCCGGTGGCCTCATCCCGTGTTTTTCGACAAACTCCTGGCGCACTTCTTTGGGTTTGTAGACAATTTTCCCCAGAAAAACCTCGGCCAGCTTATTCCGCGCCATCGGTCCGATAAGCCCCCGTGAAAAACCTGCTTCGGCAGAGTGGATCATTGCTTTCAGCATGGCGACCTTATCTAACTGGACTTCTATAGGAAGATTATCGCTGTTCCTCTCGACCATGTGGTGATAAGCGGCCCACTCCAGGAGTCTCACCACAGTCGGTCTCAGAAGTGACTCCGTAACCGTATAGTTCACTATACTACCCACAGCCCGTCGAGAAATCGCATTTGAGATTCTCATTTTTTCTTACTCCTTTTGCCATGTCTTTTGGTTGAAAAAGGCATCTTGATTTACGATGTATTTCATCAAATAATTCATAATTAGACGAAATTCGTTTTATCGTCACCTATAAGCAAAAAAAAACTACTTCTTTGAGATTCCACGCATCAATATACTCAGGAGCAATTCAACTCCTTCTTCCGGCTCCATAGGGCAGGTTTCAAACATCCACGATGATTCCAGGCCTTTCACAGCGATAACGATAGCATACGCAGTGGCATCCGGATCAGCCATCACCAGTTCTCCTTTTTCCATGCCCTCAATCAGTATCTGCCGGACGATCTTCTGCTCCTGAGTCACGTACTTCTCTCGCACTTCGTGCATTTTAGGCCAGTATTCGTCGATCTGTTCCCGGGTTACCTGCCGGAAATTAACAAGATCAGATATCTTATCAACTTTGGTCATGAGGTAAACCCTCATCTTCTCTTCGGAGGACGAGGCTTGGGCCAACGCATCGTGGATGGCCGACATGAGGCTGATGCTCTCCCTTTCGACAACCTCAAGAAACAGCGTTTCTTTATCCGGAAAATACTTGTAGAAGGTTCCCTTGGCAATTCTGGTAAGGCGAGTGATTTCCTCTACTGTCGTCTTCTTAAGTCCAAATCGAGCAAACAGTTGCTGGGCTGTCGAGAGTAGTGTCTCTCGCTTGGTATGTTGGACAATACTACTCATTCTCCAATCCTTTCTCCAATCATTACCATATTCGCTTGTGACACTCATTCTACTGCAGAGCCACGGACCGGCTATACGTAATAGACGAATATCGTCTTATCGTATATTATATATATACGATTTCCTCTAAACATGTTCCAGGTTTTTTTCGCTTTTTATCCTTCAGGGCTTTTTCACTATGCAATCACTGTGATTGCATGCTTCTGAGGATTCAGCTATTGTGGACTTATCGGCGGTAGAAAACTGTCCCAAAACGCTTCCAGTAACAGTAAGTTCCTATCCAACATCACAAAAATGGAGTTCGATCCCGCCTCCACTAAACAGGACTTTCCCCAGAAACAGTTGGGGATTTCTGCTAATGTGAATTGAATCAAGGGGTTGGTGTTTTCAACAAGTGGAACGACTTGTCATGCCGGACTTGATCCGGCATCCAGTTCCGGATTCAAAGACTGGATACTGGCGTTCGCCAGTATGACAGAGAAAGGAGGGCTGGAAGTGGTTTCCATTGGGACGACGCAAGGTTGCCCCTACGCGGCGCCTTGTGCGCGGTGGACGTCCTCGTCTACCGCGTTCACCCAGCAAAGTTGTCGGCGCACGGGGACGTACGCCGACCACAAAACCAAATATCCCTGTTCAACCCGTAGATTTCTTGGGGAAAGTCCAACCACTAAACCGTTGCGAAGACTTCTGAAATGTATTAAGCTAACAAAATATGGTGATTCCTAAATTCTAAGGAGACGCAATGGTGTTCCACAAAATCTTATCAGTTTCACTGATTTCACTTCTAATTATTCCCGCCGCTTTTGCTCAACAGGGCGAAAAGGTGGAAGAAATCCTGGCCGAGATTGACCCCTGGGTCTTGACCGACACCGCCGAAATTATGAGCTTCATCGACAGCGCCAATCAGGTCACTGAAGATTACATCTATTCTTCGAAATACTGGGATCCGGTTGTTGAAGAGTTGGCGTTCCTTTTGGGGATCGATTATATCGCCAGTCCGCAGATTACCAACGACGGACGGATCTATTTTCAGATGCGTATCACCGGCGACAAAGCGGCCCTCTTTTACATGGAAGAACCGATGGGTTGGCCGGTGCAGGTAACCCCGAACAGTTGGGCCGAAGAAGGGATCATTATTGGCGATTTCGCGGTCCATCCGAATGGGGAATATCTTCTGGTGCAGACTCATGTCAACGGCGACGAAAAGATGGATGTTTGGTATTTTGACCGCAAAGGTCATTCACGTCCGCTTTTGATTGACCGGACTACGGCCTTTTTCTTTGCCGGTTTCGATCGGGAAAATCCGGACCACTTTTTCGTGGTTCCGTATGACCGTCAATCATTCCGTATCGCCGAATACAATCTCAAAACGGATGTTTTGGATACGCTCTATTTCGAACCGGGTATCTTCTATCCAACTGATTATTATCGTGGCAAAATGACAATAATCCGCAGTTACGGAGGCTCCGAGCAGCAACTTGGTCTTTACGATCTTGCCACCAATGAAATCACGAACCTGACCGATACCGCGATTTTTTCGTCCGGTGTTTTTACTGAAGATGGCAAGGTCCTGACACTA
>JAUWMW010000078.1 GCA_030612965.1 bacterium | reverse complement strand
AGGCGGACTTATCTCGTTTTTCCTGGGAGGTCTTATGCTGGTAGATACCGTTGATCCCTCATTGAGAGTTTCTTTTTCGGTGCTGATCACGCTGGCTCTGTTGGTCACGGTCTGCGCCGCTCTGGCCGCCTGGTTGGTGATACGTGCGCACAGAAGGCAGCCGTTCATCGGTGACGAAGGGATGATCGGCAAGGACGCCGAGGTGCGAAATGGAGGCTTCGTCTATGTCGACGGAGCGCTATGGAAGGCGAAAACAACCGACGGTGGAGAACTCATTGTCGGCGGCGTCGTAAAGATCGTCAGTGTTGACAAACTTACGCTAATAGTGAAGAAACCCGAATAACCAAAGAGGGATTGTCATGCAGTTACCCGTAATAGGTGTCATCATATTTTTTGGTCTGTTGCTTCTGTTCAACATGATCAAAATCCTGAAGGAGTACGAGCGGGGTGTAATTTTCCGGCTGGGTCGTTTGATCGGTTCCAAGGGACCGGGTCTGATCCTCCTGATTCCGATGATTGATAAGATGGTCCGCGTGGACCTGCGCGTGATCACCTACGATATCCCGCCGCAGGACGTCATCACCAAGGACAACGTCTCGGTCAAGGTCAACGCCGTGCTCTATTTCCAAATCACGGATTCCAACAAGGCGATCGTGTCGGTGGCCAATTTCTTCGAGGCTACTTCGCAGATCGCGCAGACCACCCTCAGGTCGGTGCTGGGCCAGGTGGAGCTTGATGATTTGTTGGCCCAACGCGAGAAGATCAACGCCGAGCTTCAGCGGATTATCGACGAACAGACCGAACCGTGGGGTATCAAGGTCAGTGTGGTCGAGGTCAAGAATGTCGACCTGCCGCCGGAGATGACACGCGCTATCGCCAAACAGGCCGAGGCCGAGCGTGAACGGCGAGCCAAGGTCATCCACGCCGAGGGTGAATTCCAGGCGGCTGGGAAGCTCAAAGATGCGGCACTCGTAATCGCCCAGGCGCCCAACGCGATGCAGCTACGGTTCCTTCAGACGATGGTCGAGGTGTCTGCTGAGAAGAACTCTACTCTGATCTTCCCGGTCCCGATTGACCTGTTGGATGCCTTCAAGAACTACCTTGATGGCAAACGGGGCTCGCAGAGCTAGTAAGCCATAAGTCAGTTCTTGCTTGTCGAAACCCCTGCGGTTTCGACAAGCAGCCGGGTGGCCCGGACGTTCGTCCGGGTTTCAAAACAGATGCGCGGTACCCCACCTAAAGCGAAGCGACAGAAGGGTGCTTCAGTGGGGCACCGGTGTCGGATGGTCGGTCTAATCAGAAAGACTCCAAATGAAAAAGAGACCAATAGTAACATCGTCACTTCATCCTCTCCACTTTGAAGATCTTGAGCCACACAGGTTCGAGGACCTTGTTAGGCAATTGACCTATGACTTTAAGGATTGGCAGTCAATCGAGGCGACTGGAAGATCAGGAAGCGATGATGGCATCGATATCAGGGCATGGGAGAAGACTCGCACTGTGACGAACAGGGAAGAAGAGGAGGAGTCGCAAGGCGAGCACGTCGTCGAATCGAATCAATGGGTGATACAATGTAAGCGGCACAAGCAACTGGGGCCTGGTCAGGTCCAGAAGATAGTCTCAGCTTTCAAGGGAGATGAGTCGGTCTATGGCTATATTCTCGCTGCTCCCGTAAATTTCTCGAAGAAATCCTATGATGTTTTCAGGGACGAGATTAGAAAAAAGGGGATTACGGAATGCTACCTATGGGGACGCGCTGAACTAGAGGACTTTCTTCTAATGCCCAAGTTCGATCATATACTCTTCACATTCTTCGGCATCTCTTTGTCTACGAGGCGAAGAACGCGAGACTCAAGAGCGAAGTTCAAAGTGAACAATAAGAACAAACTGTTTCGAGTTCTCGGTGATGGACGCGGCATCACTTCAATTAACGCTTCATTACTCTTGCGCGATATCAATGATTCTGATTACCCGTGGCAGGGGAAGTATAAGGATTTCGAAAAGAGGCCGCGATGGGATCTTGTAATCGCCGATGATTACGACCCAAGAGGACTCATCGTGCATATTCACAAGTACTACGCTTACTTTGACAAAGAGACTGATGAGTTTGATTTCGCTCAACAAGTTGAGTTTCTAAATAAGCTACCTGAGTTTCGTCAGGTGCGCGATCATGAGACTATAGAGCAGCAAGAGCGCCTTGAGGACTACTTCAGACACTTGCCCAGAAAACACCAGGCATTTTATCGAGTCGAGGGACTTCTGCCGTGGGAAGATATGCTGTTGATAGATGACAAGGGTGACTCGATTCACCAGTGTCCTCACATTTATGTTGATTGGCAGAATGGATCGGCGCTGGTGCCTCGCCAACGGTTGATCATCCAACAAGGCAAAGAAGAGTTGCTCGTCGAAGATCATTTCACGAGAGCTTCCGTATTTCCGAAGACTCTTCCCCGCGTCAAGAAGCTGAAGCTTTATAAATCGAAAGAAATTCACCTGAATGCAGATACGCAGAAACTCTTCAGTGAACGACATGAAATCGCGAATACACTCTTCGATATCGATAAAAAGTATAAGTCCATTAAAGCCAGGGATGTTGTCCCGGTAGCGGATGTCAACGTCTATGATGAGCCGCTGTACTTTGAGATTACACATAGATATGCCACTACAGTCAAAGAATACGAGAGTGGGTGCCAGGACCCACGCAGCCGTGTGATTATTGAGACGCAAGTAGGCAAGGTCTTGAAGGACAAAGAAACTATAGAAGTGTTGGAATGTCGACGAGTTTCCAAGTGGGAACTTGAGTCCTAGTAGGTCGCTGTGGATTGAACACCAAAAGCGAAGCGGCTGACGGGTTCTCGTGCTAACAGACTCAAAATAGGCGGTTGTCATCTATATGAGTAGACGATTATTGATCATAGTCCTCACCGTTTTGACATCCCTGGCCTCGGTTTCCGACCTGCTGGGACAACAGTACAACTGGCCGGGTCGGCACGACGATTCGCAAAGCATCGCGAACAGGATTAAGCCGCCCGCAGGCTTCGAGCGCACCGAGGCCGACAGTGTGAGTTTTGCCGGATGGTTGCGCTCCCTGCCTCTGAAGCAGGCTGGTTCGCCAGTACTACTGTACAACGGTCGACGCAAGCACAACCAAGAAGCCCACGTGGCGGTTGTAGACATGGATGTGGGCACCAGGGATCTTCAACAGTGTGCCGATGCCGTAATCCGTTTGCGCGCGGAGTATTTCTTTTCGCGCCGTCAATATGATAGTATCAGCTTCGATTTCACTAATGGCGACGCGGCCTCCTCTCGGCAGTGGATTAACGGCGTTCGGCCCAAGGTTCGAGGCAACAAGGTCGAGTGGATCGAGACTGGCGTGGTTGATTCATCGTACAGGAATTTTCGAGATTACCTGGACGTGGTATTTACTTACGCCGGTTCATATTCGCTTGAGCGGCAGATGAGACCAAAGGAGGACATTTGTGCCGTTGCTATCGGCGACGTATTCGTGCAGGGAGGATTCCCCGGACACATGGTCATCGTCGTAGATGTTGCCGTACACAAGTCTACCGGCGAAAAGGTCTTTCTGTTGGCTCAGAGTTTCATGCCGGCACAGGAGATTCATGTACTCAAGAACCCCACGGATTCCAGGCATAGCCCCTGGTATAGATGCAGCTTTGGAGACCAACTAGAGACGCTAGAGTGGACTTTCAAGCGCGGTGATCTGAGAGAATTCTAAGACTCCTCCAAGTCTAATCACTGAAGCCGCCTGGAGGCTGCGGTTGGATGGCCCGGACGTTCGGGCGGGTTTCTCACTTGACGTACTGTTGCACTGAGACTCGGACAGATGGGAGTGTTGATAAAGTCCATTTGGTTGTCATTGCGAGCGACCGGAGGGAGCGGGGCAATCTCAAACTGGTAGTCGCCCAACGAATTGAGATTGCCGCGTCGTCCGCCGCGGCGGACTCCTCGCAATGACGGCTATCGGGGTTTACCAACAAGCCCCCTCCCCTCGGTTTCCGGAGCGCCTCTTGGCCAATACCGTTTTCAACATTCTGACAGCGGGCTGGACCAATGTCTAATAGAACTCCGCGCCCTCAGCCGCACCGGTTCCAAATCGCAATCGCATATATTTTTTCAATAAAAGTGTTGTAAATCTACAACATTCCGATATATTTACCGTATAGACAATCAGAGGTGATTATGAAAGCAAGAAAACTATACAATCGGATCTCAGTCCTGCGGCAGGAGCGGGGCATCTCTCGCAAGGAGTTGGCCGACCGGATCGGCGTCAATTTCCAGACGGTTGGCTATCTCGAGCGCGAGGACTACAACCCCAGTCTGGATCTGGCCTTTCGGATTTGCGAATGTTTTGATCTGCCGGTGGATTTAGTGTTTTCCAGCGAACCGCTCGAACCGATGAGTCAAGAACTGCTCAAACATAGAAAGGAGAGCTAGGATGAGTATCAGAACCTCCCAATCAAAACGTCGCGCCTTGGTCGTGCTGAACTACTTCGTCATGTTCGCCCTGATTGCGGTCATCTACACCGGCGAGATGTACGGTGAGTCAACCTTCATAGCTGTCGCGGCGATTTGCCTGACGCTGCTCACCGTGCTGTCTTTCGTTTTTCTCCACGCCCGCACCCGTCTGTGGTGGCTGACCCATACCAAGGTCGAGAACCTCGACGAGCGCCAACAGGGGATCACGCACGAGTCACTACGGACCTCTTATGGCATCTTCACCGTGCTGAGTCTGGCGCTGCTGTTAATCATCGCCCTGGCCGCACAGGACTATGATCCGAATCTGATCGTAGTGTTTGCCGCGCTGCACTATTTGGCGCACACGCTGCCGGGTTCGATCCTGGCCTGGCGGGAGAGGGAGGTTTAGTGTAAACACTGAACAATTCAAAACCACCCAGCGGATGCCGCCGCCGCATCCGTCGTCGGTCGACTTTGACTTCGACAGAATCGTAGGTTGAAACCCCTGTGGTTTCGACGTTGTGTCGGAATCGCAAAGCTTGGAACCTGACGACGAACTGTCAGGATCACAAGGATCCTGACCTACAATCCGAAGATTCGGTCACCACAAGCATCTGCCGCGCTCTCGAAAAAACACACCCCCAAATCCGCTCTCAACGGACTTTCCAAAAACCCATGATATTGTGCGCGGCAGACCTCCCGGTCTGCCCGTTTGAAGAACGTATCCAGGGTAATCAAGGGGCAGACGAGGACGTCTGCCGCCCACGAAATACTCTGGTACCCCACCTAAAGCGAAGCGACAGGTGGGATCTTCCGTGCGGAGAACAAACCCGCCCGGCGCCGGCGCTCTGGGTGGGGTACCATGTATCATACTTCGACTGCGCTAAGCATGACGCGACCGAACCCGTATTCAGTTTTTGCTCGCACTTTCTAACGTACCAGCTATCTTGCGTCCAGTACCATGCTGGCCGAAGTCAAAAAGACAATTGCTGAAGACGACCTGATCACTCAGGGCGATTCCATCCTCGTCGGTCTCTCCGGCGGGCCGGATTCGGTGGCGCTGTTGCACGTGTTAAGCAAGCTCCGACGCTTGATGAAGCTTCAACTGCATGCGGTCTACATCAATCATGGCCTTAGGCCGAAAGCCGCGGCCAAAGAAGAGAGATCCTGCACAAATCTATGCAAGAAACTGTCGGTGAAGCTGTCCATTAAACGAGCGGATATCCCCTCAGTGGCACGACGCACCAAGCGAGGGATCGAGGAAACCGCCCGAGATGTACGCTACTGCATCTACCATGAGTTGGCCGACAGCATGGGCTGCACAAAGATCGCTCTGGGTCACCATGCTGATGACAACATCGAGACCATCCTGTTTCGCATCCTGCGTGGCACCGGACGCGCCGGTCTGCTCGGCATCCCTATCCAGCGCGGACGCATCATCCGCCCGCTGCTTCAGAGTACTAAGAAGGAGATACTGGACTACGTGAAAAAGGAGAAGCTGCGCTTCTGCATCGACGAATCCAACGCCTCAGAAGAATACTCACGCAACTACCTCCGCAACCGTCTCCTTCCTGACATTCGCAAGCGCCTTAACCCGGCGGTCGACTCAGCTTTGTTGAATCTGGCGGACACCCTCGCTGCCGAGGAGTCGTTTCTCGCGGAATACACATCTGTCAAAATCAAAAAGATGCTAAATAGAACCGTCGGCGGGAAAAATGAACTTGATTTGACGATTTTCCGTACGTATGATGTATGCTTACGGCGTCGCTTGCTAAGGCATTGTATTGCAGACTGTTTGCGCCTTGGCGCGATGCCCGGCAAAGAGGTGATTGATCGTCTGGATAGCCTGGCTATAGACGGCGGTAAAGCGATCTCATTGCCGGGACACATGCAGGCGGAACTGGTCGATGACAAGCTGGTCGTTTACCGAAAGGTGAAAGTCAGTTACTGCGAGCGGCTTGCACCCGGCCAACCCTGTCGGCTTGAGAGGCCCCGGTTGACGTTGCGCTGTCGACAGCGGCCTATGAATGAGGTCAAGGTCACGCGCGAGCGCCGAGCGCGAACGGTACTGATGGACCTGGCCAGTCTGTCGCTGCCGCTGGTAGTGCGCAACGTTTGTCCGGGTGATCGGTTTCGGCCTCTGGGTATGAGAGGAAGCCGGAAGGTCGCTGATTATCTTATCGATCGGAAGGTCGGTCGGGTTTATCGTGACGAGATCCCGCTGGTCTGTGACAAAAAAGGTATTGTCTGGCTGGTCGGTTTCGAAATCGCCGACCGGGTGAAGGTTGGCCGTTCAACGAAAGAGGTGTTGGAAGTTGAATTTGTCCGTAGGAGAGAAAAAGCAGATGCAGCCGTTTGAATTACTTTTGAATCAGCAGAAGTTGGCCCGGCGCATCACCGAGCTTGGTGAACAGATCACCATCGACTATGCCCGACAGACGCCTGTACTCCTGGGAGTGCTCAAAGGGTGTGTCGTTTTCCTGGCCGATCTGATGCGGAGTATCTCCCTGCCGGTGGAGGTTGAATTCGTCTCGGCGGCCTCTTACCGCAACGGCCGTGACCAGGACGACGACGTACTGTTTGGCGGCGCCTTGCCGATATCTCTCAAGGCGCGCCATGTCCTTATAATTGAGGGTGTCGTCGACACCGGCCGGACGGTTTCCATGATTCTCAAACAACTGGCTGCTCAGGAACCGGCCTCGGTCGAGATTGTTACTCTCCTGGATAAGCCGGCCAGTCATCGGGTGGGGCTGGAAATAAAGTACAAGGGTTTCACTATCGGTAATGAGTTCGTTATCGGCTATGGTCTGGACAACACGCAACTGTATCGGAACCTGCCGTTTATTGGGAAGATGATCGACCGCTGATTATTTCGATTCACAGCCGATAAAATTAGAATAGACAGAACTCTCCAGAGTATAACGGATGGTTGAAAAAATCACGAAACGACGGTGCTTGAGTGACCGACAAAAAATCTCCCAAAGGCCGTTTTGGCCTGCCTGGTAAAGGCAAAGACAAGTCCGACAAGGATAGCCCAGCGACTGGTTGGCGCGGCGCCGGTCGCCCCCTGATCTTCTGGCTCGCTCTGATTCTGATCGCACTGGCTGCCTTCAGCTATCTCTCCAGTTTCAGCCGGGACACAGCTGAAATAACGTATACAGAATTCATCTACGAAATCGACAACGGCAACATCCTCGAAGCTTCCTTCACCGACCGAGAGGTGGAAGGTCGCCTGAAAGAGCCCAGGGTATTCGCCTCCGGCAATTCCACCCAGTCTTTCACCAAGTTCAAGACCATGATTCCCTTCCCGGATATCAACTACGAGTTGATAAACCGGCTGGAGCAGGCGGGAACGAAGATCGTCGCCAAGACCAAAGGGCCTGATGTTTTCTCTTACCTGCTGGCGGGAGCGCCGTGGATCATACTGATTCTCATTTGGTTGTTCTTCATTCGCCAAATGCAGGGCGGCGGCGGACCCAAGGGTCTGTTCTCTTTCGGCAAGAGCAAAGCCAAGCTGCTGACCGACGAACGCCCGCGCGTTACATTTGGTGACGTCGCCGGCACCGACGAAGCCAAGGAGGAGTTGCAGGAAATCATCGAGTTTCTCAAAGACCCCAGCAAGTTCCAGAAGCTCGGCGGCAAGATTCCCAAGGGTGCCCTGCTGCTGGGTCCTCCGGGTACCGGCAAGACCCTGCTGGCCCGAGCCGTGGCCGGTGAAGCAGGCGTGCCGTTTTTCTCCATGTCCGGTTCGGACTTCGTGGAGATGTTTGTTGGGGTGGGCGCGAGCCGGGTGCGTGACCTATTCGAACAAGGCAAGAAGAACGCTCCCTGCATAATCTTCATCGACGAAATTGACGCCGTCGGACGTCACCGCGGCGCCGGGCTGGGTGGCGGTCATGATGAACGTGAACAAACGCTCAACCAGTTGCTGGTTGAGATGGACGGTTTCGAATCCAACGAAGGCGTCATCCTGGTCGCCGCCACTAACCGCCCCGACGTGCTCGATCCGGCCCTGCTGCGCCCCGGACGCTTCGACCGACAGATCGTGGTGCATATTCCGGACGTCAAGGGACGCGAGGGTATCATCAAAGTTCACTGTCGCAAGGTCAAGCTGGGCGACGACGTGGATATGAGCGTCCTGGCCCGTGGCACGCCCGGCATGTCCGGCGCCGACCTGGCCAATATGATCAATGAGGCCGCTCTGTTGGCCGCCCGTCGCGACAAAGACGAGGTGGCCATGGACGAGTTTGAGGAGGCCAAGGATAAGGTGATGATGGGTTCGGCGCGCAGGTCGCTGGTTATTGCCGATGAGGAAAAAAAGATCATCGCCTACCACGAAGCCGGGCACACCCTGGTGGCCAAGCTTCTGCCCGGTGCGGATCCGATTCACAAGGTTACGATCATTCCGCGCGGTTTGGCGCTGGGCTTGACCCAGTCGCTGCCGGTGGATGAACGTCATACTCATTCGCGAGA
>JAUWMW010000184.1 GCA_030612965.1 bacterium | reverse complement strand
CGTTTGCGGTCGGCTTCCAGTTTCTCCTTCTCGATCTCGAACATCTTGCGCTGAGCTTCCTGGTCGGCGGTCAGTTTGAAGTTGATCGCCTCGGAAATCTTGGCCGGTAACTGGACGTCGCGGATAAGCACATTCTCGATTTCGAGGAACTTGTCCGACATGGCCTCCTGCATCTCTGTGACAATCGCAGCGGCCATCTCATCACGTTTGGAAGAGTAGATCTCCTCCGGTTTGTAGCGACCGGCTACAGCACGAGCTACTGTGCGGATCGATGGCGCGATCGCAACACTGTAGTAGTTTGGGCCGATTGTAACCTGAAGCGAGTCAATGTGCTGGGGCACCGGCCTGTACAGAATAGACACTTCCATGCGAATAGTGGCGCCATCGGACGACAGCACGACCAAACCCTCTTTGTTCTCCTGAAGCTGGGTCTTGTACACAAATATGCTGTTCCACGGCAGGTGCCAGGTGAATCCCTCCTGGTAGATCTTGCCGAGTTCCGTTCCTACACCGAACTTGTAGTAGAAGACCCCGCGGTGCCCCGAGGGTACCTGTGTACCACAGCCGACCTGGCCGAGTGCAAACGCTGCAACCAGGATCAGCGGCAACAGTATGCGGTGAGTTTTGGACATACAACCTCCTTGTTATTTTGTTTCTCTTCGATACTGTCTTATTCTCAGTATTAAAGATACTCGGTGCTCTTATTATATTCAACAAAAATCGGGGGGGCGACGCAATAATGCAATCAGTTGGCAAACTCACAAATTGCCGGTTTTGCAGTTGCTACTGCGTATGATACGGTACGCACCAGATACCGCCGGGCCGGTCGACAAACTGGAATTCAAAGAAACAGATGATATCCCAGATGCGATTGGCGGCTGCCGGAGTCTGGATGGTGTCTACATAGTGGGTACTGTCAGGTTGTTGCATGAGCCGATAGACCGGACCATCGGCAGACTCAACCGAGATGAACTGATACACCGAATTGGCATAGGGTTCTGTCTCCTCGTCAACAAACAGATGGTCACCTTTACGAACCCGACCGATCTCATCCAGTAACAAATAGCCCCGTTCGCTCTCGCCGACCATGGTGTCGAGTGTCACCGAATCGAGCCGGTCGTCGTCACCATACCAACTCCTGGTTATATACATCAAGTAGCGGAAGTCCTGAAACCTCAATCCATCACCTCGAAACATCTCACCGGCTGAAGGTGTGATCTCCATAAACGCCTCCCTTGGAATGCCGCCGTTGTAGCCGTGCATATGCCAGCCGCGGTAGGGCCTGTCTTCGCTGCTAAGCCTCAGAAAATAGGCAAACCTGTCCAGCACTCGCTGCTGATACTTGATCGAGGTGTCAGTCTCCTCGACCCGCTGGATACGAACATAAAAGACGTCACGTACCTGCACTTCGGCGTCGTCGACTATCCCAAACGGTTCCCCGTGGTCTTTCTCCACTGTGTCCGGGGTGGTGGTAACATGAAAATGGCGAGTGGTGGAATCAAGCAGGTCACGGAAAACGGCGTCAGGATCAGTCGGTTTGGTGTACTGAAAGTCTCTGACCAGGCCTTCCGTCCGAAACAGTTCTCTTCCCTCGGTTGTTTCCTGGATATACCGGATCAATTCGTCGAAGTCATAGGTGTCATAGACGGTCGGCTTGCTGCCGCAACTCGTCTGAAGCAGAGCGACCACTGCGCAGCCGAGGACCGTAAGAAGAGAAGCGGCTCCGACAACGCGCCGGCTGTTGGTATACCTGTTTTTTTTCATAGCTGATTTCTGACGTCGAACGCGAATCACTTGCGCCGACGGTTCTTTTTCATCTCGTTCTTTATACGTGTGATCTCGTCGCGAAGCAGAACGGCTGTCTCGAAATCGAGGTTGTCCGCTGCTTTCTTCATAGCCTTCATCATGAACCCCATCTGATCCTCCCGGCTCATCTGGGCAAAGTTGGACGGTTTGTCGAAAGTTTCCTCCTCCACCGTTTTGGTGTCGGCAAATTGTGTGGAGCGCAGGATCTCGTCGCGTGTCTTGAAGATCGTCTCAGGATTGATACTATGTTCCTGGTTATAGGCAAGCTGTTTCTTGCGGCGACGGTCGGTCTCGTCGATAGCCTTACGCATAGAGTCGGTGATCTTGTCGGCGTAGAAAATGACCTCGCCGTTCTTGTTGCGCGCGGCCCGGCCGGCTGTCTGGATCAACGCACGCGCCGAACGAAGGAAACCCTCCTTGTCGGCGTCGAGAATCGCGACCAGCGACACCTCCGGCAGATCGAGACCCTCACGCAGCAAGTTCACGCCGATCAACACGTCGAATGCAGCCAGACGCAGATCCCGGATAATCTCGGTACGATCGATCGAGGCGATTTCGCTGTGCAGATATCGCACGCGTACCCCGGCTTTGCTGACGTAATCGGTCAGCTCCTCGGACATGCGTTTGGTCAGCGTGGTCACCAACACCCGTTCGCCTTTAGCCCGGCGCAGCTTGATCTGTTCCAGAAGATCGTCGACCTGTGTCCCCAGCGGTTTGACAGTGACAATAGGGTCCAGGAGTCCGGTCGGTCGGATCACCTGTTCGACGATGACGCCTTCACATTTCTCCAGTTCATAATCGGCGGGCGTGGCACTGACATAGATGCGATGCTTGATCAGGTTTTCAAACTCTTCAAAGTACAGAGGTCTATTATCCAACGCCGACGGCAACCGGAAACCATGCGCCACCAGCACTTCCTTGCGGCTGCGGTCACCATGATACATCCCTCTGACTTGTGGGATAGTCTGATGTGACTCATCAATTATGGTTAGGAAGTCATCGCCGAGAAAATCGATCAGCGTAAACGGCCGCTCACCTTCCTTCCGATTAGTGAGGTGCCGCGAGTAGTTTTCGATCCCCGTGCAATAGCCTAATTCACGCAGCATCTCCAGGTCATATTTGGTACGCATCTCCAACCGCTGTGCTTCCAGAAGCGAGTTGTTGGCGCGAAATCCCTCAAGACGCACGGCCAGTTCTTCTTCGATCAATTTGATCGCAACATTGAGTTGTGGTCGACTGGTGATAAAGTGTTTCGCAGGGTAGACCGCCAGCTTTCTGCGGTCGGACAGGATTTCGCCGGTCAACGGATTGATCTCACTGATGCGCTCGATCTCGTCACCGAAGAACTCAATACGGTAGGCATTCTCATGGTAAGCGGGGATCAACTCGATAGTGTCGCCGCGCACCCGAAAGTTGCCGCGACTGAAGTCGATATCGTTGCGATTGTAATGAATGTCGATCAGTTTACGGATGACCTCGTCACGATCCCGTTCCTCACCGACATCCAGAAGCATGAACTGCCGTTTGTATTCCTCCGGCGAACCGAGTCCGTAGATGCACGACACCGATGCCACGATAATAACGTCCTCACGATCCAACAGCGAGGCCGTGGCGCGCAGGCGCAAACGGTCGATGTCCTCGTTTACTGAGGTATCTTTCTCAATGTATGTGTCGGTAGTGGGGAGGTACGCTTCCGGTTGATAGTAGTCGTAATAGCTGATAAAGAACTCGACGGCGTTGTTGGGAAAAAATGCCTTAAGTTCACCGAACAGTTGCGCCGCCAGGGTCTTGTTGTGCGACAGCACCAGCGCCTTGCGGCCCCACTGCTGGATGACGTTGGCAATGGTAAAAGTCTTCCCGGACCCGGTGACACCCAGCAGCGTCTGATGTTTCCGGTCAGAGCGCAACCCCTCGACCAATTCGGCAATCGCCTGCGGCTGGTCTCCTTTTGGGGCGAAGGTCGATTGCAGTTGAAAGGTGCTCGCGCCGGTTTCTTTTCCCGTTTCCGGTCGTTGGTTTATTTGATCAGTCAGACTCATCCACCTCTTAACACGTACAACCTTACAATATATCCAAAAGTTTCACCATAACAATAACAAACAGGCTCGCCTGTTTGTTGGCGCTGCGCGCCCCTCCCGTCACCCAGGTCCGCAGAACCTCACCCTGAGCAGCAAAACTTCACGCTGAGCGGAGTCGAAGGATAAGCTATGTCCGGTAGATCGAAACCCCGATCCGAAGGACCGCCGGCGGGTTTCGATATTCTCTCTTGCGTTTGAAAAACGCACACACGCCTATAGGCATCTGCCATTCACCAAAATCTGCTGAAGGGGTAGACAAACCGCACGGACCGTCACCTGCGCTCATCAAAACACACCCCTAAATCCCCTCTCAAGGAACCTTCCAAGAACTATCTGGTGGTGATTGGTTCTCTGATTATGAAGTGTTGTGACAATGTGCATCATCTTGTTGTCGTCATCAAGAATTCGGTCGTGGATGTCTCCAGGTCATAGATGTCTCAGGGTCCCGTGTCCATCACGTCCCGGTCGGGACAGGTTTCAACACCAACGGCCTCCACAGTCCAAGGTACAACATCAGGTTGTGACCGATCTGGCGCCATCGCGTCTCCGCCTGGGCGCCAACTTCTCCCCAGGTGCAACATCGTCGCCAGGGGAACAAACTAACCAGCCGTCCGATAGCCCCCTCGGTCACAACCGACCGCGCCTGCAAATGCCGTTTGCTTGCCTCTGAAGCAACCCGGTCAGATACCCTTTTGAGAACATCCTCGTACAACGGACGATTAACACTGCGTCCCGAACTCGACGAAGGACTGCACTCTGATTTGTGTGAACACTTCAGGCAAACCGAAGCCGGCGCCTGGTAGGTCATGGCCGTCCTATTCCTGTTCAGCTTACGACGTTTTAACCGCACGCCGACAGGACACACCATAGTATCCGTCGATGCATCATAGCTGAACTTGTTACGATCAAACTGTTTCGAAACACCCGGGGGGCGACGGTGATCACCACGATCATCCGACACGTAGGTCGCGACACCTTCATCATC
>JAUWMW010000316.1 GCA_030612965.1 bacterium | reverse complement strand
TGATGACCATGACCACCACAACCGTCCAGGCTGATCCCGGATCGTATGTCGGTATTACGGTCGATGGTGTTCTCCAGGGTGCGGGCTATGTTGACGCTTCCGGCTCGGTTGATGTTGAACTGGCCGGTTTTGGAGCTCCCTGTGTGGCCGATATCGTAGTCACCGGTCAGAACAAGCAGCCGTACACATCGACCATCCAGGTCATCACCCCTTCCGGACCGTACGTTATCTTTGACAGCTATGATATCAACGATGCGACCGGCGGCAACGGCAACGGGCTGGTCGACAACGGCGAGAGCATCCTGCTCGGCTTGCAGTTGAAAAACGTCGGCCCTGATGATGCGCTTGACGTAGTGGCCAAGGTAACAACGACCAATCAGTACGTTACCATCACCGACAGTACCGAATCATACGGCACCATCTCGGGCAACAACGGCATCGGTTATGCGGCTGACGCTATCGCCTGTGACGTCGCTGCCAATATCCCCGACGGTGAATATATCCAGTTTGATCTGGAAGTAACGGGCACCGACCGAGAGACCTGGTACGGTCAGTTCAGTGTGACGGCCCATGCGCCGGAGTTGGCGTATGTGTCGGTCTATATCGACGACGCCGCGGGCGGTGACAACAACGGCATTCTCGACCCGGGCGAAACAGCCGAGCTGGTTGTCACTCTTGGCAACAGCGGCTCCGGCCAAGCGTTTGATATCTCGGCCTACTTGAGTGAAAACGATCAGTACACCACGGTTGATGATGACTTCGGATACTTCGGCGATGTCGATTCCTCCGGCGGTTCGGCCAGCAATTCAGGCGACGTCTTCGCCATGACGGCCGACTCTGAATGCCCGTTGGGCTATGGTGTACTTATGACTCTTGATGTCAGTGGCACCAACTTCGCCGCAACGTTGTATTTCAATATCACTGTTGGTGATCGCGTCGTCTTCTACTATGACGATTTCTCCTATGACCAGGGCTGGACCGGCATGGGTGGTTCGGCCGAGTGGGAGATGGGCTCACCGACCGGCTTCGGTGGCGATCCGTCGGATGATCATTCGCCGACCGCAGACAACGCCGTTCTGGGCAACGACCTGTCCGGTACGTACAACAACAACATAAGCGGGACCCAGTGGGTTTATTCCCCGCTCATCGACTGCGCCAGCATGTTCGGCGTCATCATGACTTACTACCACTGGCTGGGTGTCGAGGGTAGTTCGTGCGATCATGCCTACCTCGACGTGTTCGACGGCGACTCTTGGGTGCGGCTGTTTGAAAACGGTAGCACGAATCAGGAGACATCGTGGAACGGTGAGGAATACGATCTCTCTGCCGTCGCCGACAGCAATCCGAACTTCCAGATCAGATTCGGTCTCGGTGGAACCGACGGTTCGGGGACATATAGCGGTTGGAACATCGACGACATCGAGGTGCGCGGGTACGGGCGAGTCGGGGTACCTCAGTCCGAGATAGCCACCGCCCAGATCGCCGACAGCTTGCAGCCGGGGGACGACGGTTCGCACTTCGTGCGCGTTCGCAACATCGGCGACGGCACCCTCCGCATGTGGTTCTCGTCAACCTGCGAGTGGTTGGAGTTCTCCGATCAGCAGCAGATTGTCCTTCCGGGCGACAGTGTTGATCTGGACGTCACCATACATACCGCCGGCATACCGTGCGGCGACAACGCCGGTACCCTGGACTGGTACTCCAATGAACACGGCGACTCGACCGGTTCAATTCCGGTTTTCGTCCATGTTTATGCGCCTGATATCCAGATCGTGGAAATGTCTATAGACGAAACGCTGGAAGCCGGTACCGAGATGGTCTACCCGCTGTTGGTTACCAACAACGGGCCCGGTCGGTTGGATTACACAATTGGCTGCCAGATGAATCAGAACAAAGCCGGAAGTGGTGGTATCGTTGCCGGCAATGTGGTGCGGCCTGCTCCCGAGGGTTATCGACCGGCTGATGCCGACAAATCCGACGCCACCGAACCTTTCTATCTGCCGATGAGCAAGGGCTTCGGGGGACCGGACATCTATGGCCACAGTTGGATCGATTCCGATGAAGCGGCTGGTCCGACTGTGGGCTGGGTCGACATTTCTTCGGTCGGCACCGAGGTAACCCTTGGGGATGATGAAGCCACCGGGGCGATCCCGATCGGCTTTGGGTTCCCATTGTACGATAGTGTCTACACCGATCTGTACATCGGTTCCAACGGCATTGTTACCTTCGACGCCGCGTCGAGCGCCCGCCTCAATCATGCCTTACCTGATACTACTATGACTGCCTTCATTGCGATGTGGTGGGATGATATCGACCCGCGCAAGGGCGGCGATATTTACTACTACTACGATGCTGGCAACGGCCGATTCATCGTTAGTTTCAACGACGTCAAACTGTACTAC
>JAUWMW010000114.1 GCA_030612965.1 bacterium | reverse complement strand
GGCGGCGTAGTATCGTCGCACGTCCGCATCGGCCCCAAGGTGTTCTCGCCGACCATTCCATACGGCCAGGCCGATGTTCTGATTTCGTTCGAGCAGGCCGAGGGCTTACGGGCGGTTGATTGGATGAAGAAGGACGGGGTGGCGATTGTGTCCACGACTTCACTGATACCGGCGATAGTGACATCGACAAAGGATCTGACTTATCCTTACGACGCTCTCAAACGCTTGAAAAAGAAGCTGGCCAATGTGATTGGGGTTGAAGCCGACGCCATCGCGCGAGAGTTGGGGAACCCGAGGCTGGTGAATACTATCCTTCTGGGAGTGATGTCCGCTTATCTGCCGTTCGATATCGCGTCGTGGAACGAAGCCATCAAGACCAAGGTCAAATCCAGGTTTGTCGAGATAAACCTGACCGCCTTAGAGCGGGGTCGCCAACTGGCGGCTCAACAGGTCAAGGCCTGACAGCCATCACGTGTGAAGGCAGGCGTCGGGCGGGGTCGCCCGACACCACCCGAACGCAGGAACGGGTGGAACATGCAATTGCGATAGAGCCGCTACGCGGATGTGAGTAGCGCGGACTGCCGTTGATCGGCCTCGTGGACCTCAGGAGGGGAATCTTCGCTTGACTGGGGCGTTGAACCCTGTTATGATCGATCAACTGTGCGAGAATGTCTGAGAGGTGTTTGATAGTGCTGTATGGAGTGATTTTGGCCGGGGGCAAAGGGGAACGGTTCTGGCCGGTGTCGCGGTCGAGCCGCCCCAAACAATTCTTGAAACTGACGTCCGACAAGATGATGCTCGAGGAAACGATTGACCGCGTTCTTCCTTTGATTCCGATGGAGAACGTTCGGATTATCACCAGCCGTTCCATGAGCAAGTTTATCACCGATGCGATGCCCGACTTTACCGAGGCAAACATCCTGAGCGAGCCGTTCGGTCGCAATACATGCATTGCCATCGGGCTGGCCGCCGTTCATCTCCTGAAGGACGACCCGCACGCAAATATGGTGGTACTGTCGGCGGACCATCTGATCAATCCGGCGGAGAAACTCTTGAAGATTCTGCAGAGCAGCGCCGCCATATCATCGTCCGGTGACTATCTGCTGACTCTGGGTATCGTCCCCACCCGTCCCGAGACGGGGTATGGGTATATCAGAGTGGGCGATCGATACGAGCATCCCACCGACCAGCCGGTGTTCTTTGTCTCTGCTTTTACGGAGAAGCCAAGAACAGAGGTAGCCAAGGAGTACTACTTCAGCGGCAAGTATCTTTGGAACAGTGGGATGTTTGTCTGGACGGCGCAGGCTTTCCTGAAGGCACTGGCGGATCACCAGCCGGAGATGCACAAGTTGCTCACTGAGTACTCCGAACATATCGGCAAGGCGTCTGAGATTGAAGCTCGTATGCAGTTGTACACCAAGGCGACGTCGATTTCCGTTGATGTTGCCGTCCTGGAGAAAGCCGATAACGTGCTGACTGTTAAGGCTGATTTCGTGTGGGACGATGTGGGCGACTGGAATGCCCTGGGTCGCTACAAGACCAAAGATACCGACGGCAATGTCAAGATCGGTAGTGTTATTGCCTTGGATTCGTATGAGATGACCGTCTTCAATGAAGGCGATGGTATCGTAGCCGTGCTGGGTTGTTCCGATATGATTGTGGTGCGCTCCGGCGAGGTCACGATGGTTGCCCACAAGACGCGGGCTGAAGATATCAAGAAGCTCCTGGCGAAACTTGGAGAGAGTGACGAAACGCGCGAGTATATTTAGTCTCCTGGTTACGGCGCTATGGCTCTTTTGGGGGACAGGATGTATCCTGCCTCAACGTGGAGGTGAGGAGTCGCCACCGGATACAGGCACAATCCCGGAGGAATTGGAGCGTTACGATCCGTTGGAATGGAGTCAGGACAGACAGGTTGTCCCGAGTGCTTATCCGAGTGATCAGCCAATCAATGCCGGGGGGGTCCAGCAGGAGACTGGCGATGAGGCGACCAGCGATACCGGTTACTTGAACCTCGATGAGCAAATCGATACTCTGAACAGCCAGGCGTTTCGGGTACAGATATTGACGACCAAGGTCTATGGTGAGGGGCGAACGGCACTGAGAGTAGCCGAGGAGATTTTTGACCGCCCGGTCTTCATGGATTATGAGGTCCCCTACTTTAAGCTGAGAGTGGGCAACTTCGCCGAGCGCGAAGCGGCCGAGAACTATCAACAGCGGGCCAAGGCGGCCGGCTATACCAACGCCTGGGTTGTGGTGGTCACGGTCGCGGTGGAGGAACCGGCGCCCCTTTACGAGACATCGCCGTCGACGGTGGGAGACAGCCTTGACTACGAGCACGATCCGGGTCAGCATGACTGATTGTCCGGTGATTCGAATCGACTGCGAAAACCCGCAGGGACGGCTGATCGATCAAGCCGCGACCTTGCTGCTACGGGGTGACTTGGTAGTGGCGCCGACGGAAACAAGGTATGGTCTTCTCGCTCGGGCCGACAATACTGAATCACTGGAGAAGCTTCATCGTGTGAAAGGTCGTGACCGTGCTGCTGCGGTCGCAGTCTTTGTCGATAGTATCGAGGCGTTGGATGCTTATGGTGTAATGACGCCGTCGGCGCGACGGCTGGCGAAGCGATTCATGCCCGGACCGTTGACCCTGGTGTTGACGGCAGCCGACGAAACAACCTTGCCGGTAGTGAGTGATGGGCGGGTTGGTCTGCGAGTGTCATCGTCACCGGTGGTGGAGGCAATCCTCCAGGAAGTGCGGAAACCTCTGACGGCAACTTCAGCCAATCTGACCGGTCATGGGGAAGCGGAGACGATCGACCAGGTCGTGGAGACTTTCGGGAGCGATGTGGCTTTGTATCTTGATGCCGGACGTTTGGCCGGACCGGTGTCGACGGTTGTACTGTGTCAGGGAGACCGGACAGAGTTGCTGCGCGAGGGCGCCGTCTCTGCTGCCGGGGTTTCCTCGGTCCTCAGGGAGACAGCGTGAGCGAGAAGTTCATCATACTGTTTGTCTGCACCGGGAACACCTGTCGGTCGCCCATGGCCGAAGGAGCGCTGAAGGGCTTGCTGGAAAAGGAGCGTCCGGAAAAGTCCGAAGTGGTCTCGGCCGGTACAGTAGGTGCGTCGGGGTTTCCGGCTACCAAGTATGCTGTTGAAGCGGCCAGGATCTGGGACGCCGACATTTCGAAACACCAGTCGCAGCCGTTGACAGGCGGTCTGATTGACCGCGCTGATCTTATTCTTGGTATGACTTCCGGCCATGTTGGCGAAGTGCTGAAATTGCGCAAGGAAGCCGCGAACAAGACGTTTCTCTTTAAGAATTTCCCCGACCCTAACCGATCGGGCGAGGGGGTCGATGATCCCATCGGCCAGCCGCTCGAGCGGTACAACGAGACGTTTCTGGAAATCGGAGAATATCTCGGCCAGCAGTTGGACGAAATTGTAAAAAGAATCGATGCTAAGACAAATGCCTAACGGAAGATTCTTGCACAAGGCGCTCGCTATGGCAGTTCTGTTCTGCGGACTGGTGCCTCTTTTCTACTTTGCCTCTCTGCAGTTTGAGATAACGCAGGCGCTGGCCGAGGAAGTACAGCCCGGTAGCGATACCGTCGAGTTTGACCGCTACGTTGAAAACGTAGCTTTCGGTGTCGGTGAGAGTTTTTCGTTCGATATCAACTACGGTTTTATCAACGCCGGGACGGCTACCATGGAGGTAGCGCGGTTGATTGAGTACGGTGGGCGTCCCTGTTATCAAATCGTGACTCGGGCAAACTCCAACAGTTTTTTCTCCACGTTCTACACCGTCGATGACCGCGTGGAGTCGATCATTGACGCCATCGGTCTTTTCAGTTGGCGCTTTGAGAAGAACCTTCGCGAGGGTAGCTATCGTTCCATCCGCATCTACGCTTTCGATCAACGTGAGCATTGGACCGTGTACAAAGGCGACACTATCGAGGTGGCGCCGTGGGTGCAGGATGCCATCAGTGTGCTTTATTATGTTCGTACTCAGGAACTCAAAGTCGGGACGTCGGTGTACGTGGACAACTTTACCGACGGGGAGAACTACGAACTCGAGGTCAAGGTCCTCAAGAAGGAGAACATCACCGTTGAAGCGGGAAACTTCGACTGTATTGTCGTAGAACCGCTGACGCAATCGGTCGGTGTCTTCAAGCATGAGGGAAGACTGAAGGTCTGGCTGACCGATGACCGTCTCAAGATGCCGGTGCTGATGAAGTCCAAGATTCTGGTGGGATCGATATCGGCTGAGTTGACGGACTTCGGGCTGGGTGAAATCGAGGCGTTCTGAACCATGTCCAGCCGATCTCGCAAGAGAACTCCGATTGATCTTAATCTTGTAAAGCGTTATCCGTACGCACGACGACGGAACCGGACCCAGTTGCCTTCGCTTGGTCGACCGGCGAAAAAAGGCGGTTCCGATTTCTTCGATTCGCTGCCTCGTTTTCTAAAGGCTGATGACCTCAGGGAATTCATCTCCCACGTCGTGAAGGCGCGCCATAAGAACCGTCCGTTTCATCTGTTGCTGGGGGCTCACACTATCAAGGTGGGACTCTCTCCGATACTGATCGATTTGATGCGACGTGATATCGTTACCGGCTTGTCGTTCAACTCGGCCGGGCTGATTCATGATCTCGAGCTGGCCTTTTTCGGCGGGACCTCTGAGGATGTGCAGGCCGGGCTGGACGATGGGTCTTTCGGTATGGCAAGAGAGACCGGAGAGTTTTTCGCAGCCGTTTGTCGGTGTGCGAAGGAGCGAGATAGCGGCCTCGGAGAGGCCGCCGGTGTTTTCATAAATGGAGAGAAGGCGCCTAACCGAAAGATTTCTCTGTTTGGACGGGCTGCCGCGATGAAAAAACCGGTGACGGTGCATGTCGGGATCGGCACCGATATCGTGGCTCAGCATCCGGAGTTTGATGCCGCCGTCACCGCCGCTGCATCGCATCTTGATTTCCGTCTGTTGTGCAGTCTCTGCGCCGATATCGACCGGGGTGGCGCGCTGGCCAATATCGGCTCGGCGGTTATCCTGCCGGAAGTGTTTCTCAAGGCGCTGACGGTGGCCCGCAATATACACCGGCACAAGAGTCGGCTGACCACGGCTAACTTCGATATGATCCTTCAATATCGTCCGCTTCAAAACGTGGTGAGCCGTCCAACCGTCGGCGTGGGGAAGGGGTTCAATTTCGTCGGCCACCATGAGATCATGATCCCTCTTTTGGCCTGGGGTCTCAGACTTGGATTTGAGCGCTAGGTCACTTGCCATAGCGATGTTTTCACGTATATTGGCACAATTCCAATTCGGATCCGCGGCGTGTGCCCGGGTCGACTGACACAACTGAAGGTGCGGAGACGATAATGGCAAAACTGGTTGAATGTGTCCCCAATTTCTCCGAAGGCCGTCGTCCGGAAGTGATCGACGCCATTTGTAATGCTATCACCGCCGAAGACGGTGTGGTGCTCCTGGATAAGGAGATGGATCCCGATCACAATCGAGCGGTGGTGACTTTTGTTTGTCATCCATCGCTGGCGGTCGAGGCGGCTTTTCGCGGATATCAAAAGGCGGCTGAACTGATCGACATGACCACCCATAAGGGTGAACATCCCCGTATGGGGGCGTGCGATGTCTGTCCGTTTATCCCGATTTCGGATGTGAGTATTGAGGAAGCGGTCGAGTTGGCCAACAAACTGGGTCGCAAGGTCGGTGAGGAACTGGCTATACCGGTGTTCCTGTATGAAGATGCGCGGACGCGGGCCGATCGCAGGAACCTGGCCAAGGTGCGTACCGGCGAGTATGAGGGGATGATCGAGGCTGTCGAGAAGGACCCCAAGCGCAAGCCGGATTACGGCCCGGCCAGGATGAATCTCAAGTCGGGCGCCACCGCTATCGGTGTGCGTTTCCCTTTGGTGGCGTTCAATGTCTATCTCGGTACCAATCAGAAGTGGATTGCCGACAAGGTCGCCGACGCTGTGCGCAGTCTCAAGGGTGGGTATCGGTTTGTCAAAGCCCTCGGCTTTGAGATCAAAGAGCGCAATCAGGTACAGATATCGATGAACCTGGTGAACTATACCAAGACGCCGATCTTTCGTGTCTTCGAGACGATCAAGTCGGAGGCCGCTCGTTATGGTGTAAATGTCACTTCGTCGGAGATGATCGGGCTGGTGCCGAACGAGGCGATGCTTGACGTGTCCGATTTCTACTTGCGGCTGGAGAACTTCTCCAGCGCTCAGGTGCTGGAGCAAAAACTACAGGAAGCGGGCGGCTCGGCGGTGGCGGCCGAAAGTTTTGCCGATGAGGTCGCGTCGTCCTCACCGGCTCCCGGTGGCGGTTCGGTTGCGGCCTCGGCCGGTGCTCTGGGCGCCGCTCTGGCTTCGATGGTCTGTCGGCTCTCGATCGGCAAGAAGCAGTTCGACAAGGTCAAGGATGAGTTGACTCAGGTCAGGGATCACGGCGATGATCTTCGCGCCGAACTCACCCAGTTGGTTGAGACCGACAAGGAAGCATTCAATAAGGTGATGGATGCATTCAAACTGCCCGCCGGACAGGAGCGTGACGATGCTGTTGAACTCGCCAACAAAGAAGCGGCGAACGTTCCTTTAGAGGTGATGAAGAAGTCACTCGAAACGCTGAAGCTGGCGCGCACAGTAGCAGAAAAAGGAAATCAGAATTCGATCACCGATTCCGGGGTGGCCGGTCTGATGGCGATAGCCTCAGTCCACGGCGCCGGATATAACGTGCGCATCAACCTGACTTCCATCAACGATCAGGCATTTGTGACGAAACTAAATGGCGAGGTGGCTGTTATAACAAAAGAGGCTGAGGATCTTGCGTCACAGATCAGGAAGATGGTTGAGAACAAGCTATAGATGAAACATCGAATCGACCTGCATCTGCACACCAATTGTTCCGACGGGCTTAGTACGCCATCGGAGTTGCTGGAGATAGTTCGTCGCCGCAAACTGGCTGCGTTCGCTGTTACTGATCACGACACGCTGGCCGGTTATCTCGAGTTGCGGTCTTTGCTTGGCGAAGGCGACCCGGAACTTATTCCCGGGCTGGAATTGTCATGCCGATCGGAAAACGGTGAGTTGCACATGTTGGCCTATCTTTTCGATCCCGATACGGAACCCTTACGAGTGGCTCTGGCCGACTTCCAGAATAAGAGAGACGAGCGCGGACGTGAGATGGTTCAGAAGCTCAACGAGATAGGTATCGAGATCAGCTATGACGACGTTCTTGAGGTGGCCGGTTCGGCAGCGGTGGGTCGACCGCACGTGGCCGAAGCACTCTACCGTCGAAAGGCTGTGGC
>JAUWMW010000046.1 GCA_030612965.1 bacterium | reverse complement strand
GACACATGATGTCGACCCCGTATTGCCGGACAACGTCACCGAACGGATGAACCCTGACCTCAGCATGGCCGACGACAAGAAGACCGACGACTGATCGCGGGGCAGTATGTTCAATGCTTTTCAGAAGCTGAAGGATTCCCTCAGTCGCACCAAGGACAATCTCCTCGGAAAGATTTCGGAGGTTGTCCTGCGCAGGCGCATTGATGACGATCTGCTCGAGGAGATCGAGGAGATCCTGATCGAGGCCGATGTGGGTGTGCCCGCGACCATGAGACTGATCGAAAGTGTCAAGAGAAGGGCACGCGAGCGGAAACTGTCTGAGGGGAGCGAAGTCTTGGCGTTGTTAAAAGAAGAGATTGCCGCCATCCTGACGCAGAGTCAGGCGGGCGGTTCCGCCGACTCTTCCGGTCCGGTCGTTTGGTTGATCGTCGGTGTCAACGGCGTCGGCAAAACTACCACGATCGGCAAACTGGCGACCTTGTTCGCCGCTGAAGGCAAGAAGACGATGATTGCCGCCTGTGACACATTCCGGGCGGCGGCGATTGAACAGATAGCTATCTGGGCGGAACGCAGCAACGTCGAAATGGTTCGCTCTCAGAGTGGCTCCGACCCTGCAGCCGTGGCTTTTGATGCCGCCAAAGCGGCTAAGGCCAGGGGCGTCGATATTCTTCTGGTTGATACGGCCGGCCGTCTGCACACCAAGGCGAATCTGATGGAAGAGTTGAAAAAGATCCGTCGAGTCGTCAACAAGGCGGTGCCGGATGCGCTGGTTTTCAGCAAGCTGATTATCGATGGTTCCACCGGTCAGAATGCCCTGTCACAGGTCAAGGTGTTTACCGAGGCGGTCGGCTGCGACGGAATCATCGTGACCAAGCTGGACGGCACAGCCAAGGGCGGCGTCATGATCGCCGTCTCCGAGGAACTGGGTGTCCCAGTGGAATTCATCGGACTGGGGGAGGGGATCGACGACCTGCAACGGTTTGACCCTGACAAATTTGCTGAGGCGCTGTTCGCATGAAGACACTGACGGTCGAGACACAAGTGCGGCGACAGATGATCGATGTCACGGCGCGGGTGCAGGAGATCGTCACCGAGAGCAATCGCCCCTCAGGTCTCGTTATCTGTTTCGTCCCGCACACAACTGCTGCCATAACTATCAATGAGAACGCCGACCCGGATGTTGCTCGCGACATTCTGTACAAGCTGGGTAAAGAGATCCCCCCGGACGACGGTTACCATCACCTCGAAGGTAACTCGGACGCCCATATCCAGGCGTCACTCTTAGGTGCTTCGCAACAGATGTTGTTTGAGAATCGTCGCCTGGTGCTGGGACGCTGGCAGGCTGTTTACTTCTGCGAATTCGACGGGCCTCGACAGCGCCGCCTGATTGTCGAGGTTATGCCGCTTGCTTAAGATTCACCTTATCTGCGTGGGGAAAGATAAGGATGCATGGATCACCGACGGGTGTGCTCATTTCAAAAAGCTGCTTTCGCGGTACGCCGAGGTTTCCTGGCGCGTTCTGCCCGCGGAAAAGTCCGGTTCCGGGTTGTCGGCTTCCGAAGTGAAGAAGCGAGAAGCGATCCGCATACTGAAAGCTCTCGACAAGGGGTTCCATATCGCTTTGGTGGACAAGGGTACCGACCTGGATTCGCACGGACTGGCCCGACAACTAGAAAACTGGCAGACGCGCTGCGGCGGTTGTATTGAGTTCATCATTGGCGGGGCTTATGGTCTGGATGAGTCCGTCCTGAATCGCGCGGATCTGGTACTGTCGTTGTCGCCGCTTACTTTTTCACACCAATTGGTGCGGCTGGTTCTGCTGGAACAACTCTACCGCGCCTTCTCGATTCTGCATAACACCGACTATCACAAATAGAAACGTCCGGCCGTGTGCGACCGGACGTTCCAGGGTAAAAGATACGAGGTGGAGATTTATTTCAGCAGAACCATTTTCTTGGTATCGGTGAAGCTGCCGACATCGAGGCGATAGAAGTAAACGCCGGACGCTGCTACGCCACCACGGGAGTCGAGGCCGTCCCAGGTAATCGTCTGATGACCGGCCGGGGCGTGCCCGCTGAAGGAGCGCACCAGCTTACCGGTGACATTGTAGATGTGAAGCGTCCAGTCGGCCGTCTGCGGCGTGGAGAAGCTGATTGAGGTCGCCGGGTTGAACGGATTCGGGTAGTTTTGCGACAGTGAGAACTCGGTCGGCAACTCGCCGCCCTTGTTGACACATCGGTAGGGCCTGCCCTGGTAGTCGACAATCTCCTTGCGCTTCAGAGTCGGCGCCACGTCACCACTATAGGGGATCTCAATCAAACGGTGCGCGCCGGGTTCGACCACGTCCGTTCCGAGATTCCAGATGAGGATCCGCAGTTCGCCGTCAACAACAGCGTACATGAGATCCATATCTTCGGCGGCAGTTGCCAATTGAGGTATGTCGATTGTCATCGCGTCGTTCACGTCGAAGACGAACAGAGCCGCTCCGATTTCGCCGACCGCATCAGTGGATACACTAAGGTGACCGTCGCTGTATTCGGTCGCGACAAGCAACTCCTCCGGATAAGGGCTCAACTTGGGAATCGGGTCGGCATCGCCAATGATGACCCGGATTAAGAGCACCAGGTCGGCCACGCTGAGAGTGACACCGTCGGCGTTGACGTCGGTGGCGGCAATCTGACCGGCCACATTCACCACGAACACGCTTAGGCCCTTGATGAAGTAGTTGGAGAAGACTACTGCGTCGGCAATTTCGTAAGCCACGCTGTTGAGGTTGACGTCACCGCGATCGTCCAGCGAATCGGGATGAGTGACGCAGATGCCGCCGTTGATAAACTCGACACAGCGGATCGGGTCGATCTTGCCGCCGCCAAAACAGTCATCACGGGTACCCAGGCCGAAGGGACGAGACGACTCCGGGTAGTTGATGTCATCGTTTTCATCCCAGATCATCGAACCCTCGAAGTTAAGAATACGTACATCCACGAACAGATCGTAACCGGAGGTGTCGGAGAAAGCATTGTCGGCGCAGGAATACCATGCAAAGTTGATCGGCAGGAACTGATCGCCAAGGTTCTGGTCATTGGCCACCTGGAATTGCATCTCGACCAGGACACCGTTCGGGAATAATGTCTCGTGCGGAGGGTGATTAGGACCATTGTTTATGTCGGCGATTCCGACCAAACGAATCAGACCGGAAGGGCAGGAGGCGCCGCAGTCAGCGGCGCCGATGCGGTACTCGAAGTACTCCCAGCCATCCACCGCAGTACCCTCGATGCCGGCATAAGTGAACGCCATTACCGAGGCGTCGTAAGCCAGCAGGATATCGAATCCGCCCAGCCACTCGCGCGTTTCGATATTGAGGTCAACCGTTTTCAGCAGACCGACCGGGGTGCAACTGCCGCCGTCGATCGACACCCGCACGCAGACGTCGCAGTCCTCTCGTTCCTGAATGTCGACGAAGAAAGACCCGGCAGTGATGCTGCAGCCGTCGTCCGCTTCGAAGCAGAACTCGAACAGCCCGAAGGCATCCGGCAGGAAGCAGACCACACCGCTGTCATCGGTAATCAACTCGAACCCATCAGGGCCGCAGGTCTGTATCAGGGTCACGTCGTCTTCAAGGTCGGTGGCGTAGATGCCGTCGATGCAGACCAGGGTCGTGTCGTCGCTACAGCGTTCAAATACCAGCGTTTCTTCCGGCAGGAACAACTGAGGCGCCTGATCACTGGTGACGTTGATTGTCGTCACACAGGTGTCGGCATCGCAGCGCCCGGTTGCAATCAGGGTGATCTCATAGGAACCGGGCTGGTCGATTATCACGCAAACTTCACCATCGGCATAGGATCCTTCGGGTTCCACCGTGATTACCGGATCAGTTCCGGTCACCGTCACCGAATAACACAACTCAACCGGATCGGTCAGGCAGAGCAGGGTGTCGATGATGCCGGGGCAGGTGATGACAGGGGGCTGGGGCACCTGAACATCGAGATCAAACTCGCAGGTGTCGACGCCGCACTGGGCTTCGGCTGTCACCATAATGTTAAACAGTCCGGTCTCATCGATATAAATACATACCTCGCCGGTGGCGGGATTGTAGGAACCGTTCGGCGAAATCGTTACGACCGCATCGCCTGGACTGATCGGCATCGTGATGCAAATGGAATCCGCTGTACACAAAGTGTCGTAAATCGTCGTGGGAGGACAAATGATCAAAGGTGACCCACCCGGCAAAATAGTAACAACCGTCGTATCGTAGGCTGTTTCACCACAGGCATCACGCACGGACACTACGACAGTGTGAATGCCGAAGTCGGTCGGGATGAAACATACTTCATCTTCAACGATCTGACCGTGCGAAGATGACACCTCTATTATGTTATCATCAACATCACTATAGGAGATAGGGATACAGACCTCGTATGGCTCGCACACCGTCAAACTGGTGTCCGGGCCGGAAACGATCTCCGGAGGGCTATTGAAGTCCGCGGTAACCGTAAAGCTGCAAGTGTCGGAGTTGCAGATCGACGTAGCGATCATAGTGATCTCAAGCGATCCGGCCTCGAGCACCGGAACACAAACCTGATTCTCGCTCAGGTACGCCGGTTCCGTCACACTTACCATTTCTACAGACGCTGAGACTGTATAGTCGAAACAGATGGTGTCGGGTCCGCAGGCCAGCAGAGCGGTGTCGGCGGGGCAGGTGATTACCGCCTCGTCCGGGATAGTGACCTCAACATACACTATACAGGTATCGTCGTTGCACTCGGCACTGCCGATTACCGTGATCACGTAGATGCCGGCAGTGTCCGCCGGGAAGCAGAGTTCGCCCTCGCCGTAAGTACCGATTGACGGAATAACAGTGAACTTGTTACCGATGATCTCCAGTGGTACACAGACCTCGGTCGGACCGCAGATCGGTTCGGCCTGCAAGGTATCTTCCGGACAGTTGATCAGTACGAATTCTCCGATGTCAACCGTGACACAAGCATCCAGCGTGTCGGCCAGGCCGCATTCATCGATAGCTATTACCTCGACGCAGTAAAGCCCGGAGTTCTCGGCGGTGAAACATATTTCACCGGTGGCTTCGTCGTAGTAGCCGACGTCGGTCAGTACCTCGACCAGGTTGTCTTCGGCGTCGCCAAATGCTATCGGTACGCAGATGTTGGGCTGACAGGTGGTGATGACGGAGTCGGCCCAATCATAGATTATAAACGGCGCGGTGTTGAATTCAATCGTGACCGCCATAGTGTCGCTGTCCTCTTCGCCGCATTCATCGACAGCCGTCACGATCA
This sequence comes from bacterium, assembly GCA_030612965.1. Taxonomy (GTDB): domain Bacteria; phylum Zixibacteria; class MSB-5A5; order GN15; family FEB-12; genus JAJRTA01. The sequence goes on along the minus strand of JAUWMW010000046.1, from coordinate 6,997 downwards.
AGCTGTAGACACCGGCTGTGTCGGAGGTAAAGCAGACGCGGCTGTGTAGCGGATCGTACAAGCCGCCGACGACTATGATATCAGCGATATTTCCGTCCGGATCGTAGACGCCCACCGGCACGCAGACCTCCGACGGATCGCAGGACATGATGCTTGACTCGGGCGGCAAGAGTACGAGCGGTTTGTGGTTGCACTCGATTGTCACTGTGAAGCTGCAACTGAAGCTGCCGCACGGAGTGACAACCTCGAGCGTGACCTGGTTGGTATTGCCACACTCGGAGATGAAACAGACAGATTGCAGTTCATCATCGAACCAGGTGTTGATGCCGGTCACGTTGACGGTGGCAATGTCGGGGATGCCGCCGATCGGCAGGCAGAAAGTGTCACCGACACAAGTGAAGATAGTCGTGTCGTTCGGACAGACAAGCTCGATCCCCTGGTCGGTCTGGATTGTCACATAAGCAGTGTCGGCATCGACCATGTCGCAACTGTCCGTAACCGTTACGATAATCTCGAAAGTGCCACTGTCGTAAGGCGTGAAACAGACCTGCCCGTCGCTGTAGGAGCCACGGTTGACATGGATACTCTGGATATTGTCATCCGGATCGGAGATGTCTATCGGCAGGCATATAGCCTGCGGATAGCACAAGTATACCGTTGTGTCGGGCATTCCTGTCGCGATCGGCGGGCTGTTGATGTCCACGCTGACGTTGATTGTGTCGGCGGCCATCAGGTCGCATGTATCAACCACGGTCACAATCATTGTGTAATTGCCCGGTTCGTCAGGCGTGAAGCAGACCTGCGAGGTAGCCTCGTTATAGATACCCAGGCTGGTTGTGAGTGACTGGTAAACGCTGATCGTGTTGACATCGACGCAGATTTCGCCCAGTTCACACAAGTCGAGATCGAGATCGTCACCAAGATCGACAAATGGCGGCGCGCCGGAGGTCACAGTGACTGTCACCGTATCCGCCGCCGTTGCACCGCACTCGTCGGTGGCTTCGACGATTAACTCGTAGGCGCCGTCATGGTCAACCTCGAAACAGACCTTGCCGGTCTGCGGATCGTAACTGCCGAGATTCGGAGTTACGGTAAGTAGGTTGCCGTCCTCGTCACCAACGGTAACGTCGACACAAACTTCGGTGAGGCCGCACAAACCTACTTCGAAATCGGCGCCAAGATCAACATACGGCGGTTCGTTCAGGTCAACCGTGACCACCGTTGTGTCACTTGCAGTAGCGCCGCAGGAATCGGCCGCAGTGACGATTATCATGTAGCTGCCGGCAGTGTCGGCGTTGAAGCAGACCTGCCCGGCGTCGCTGTCATATGTCCCATTATTGACTGTGACAGTGAGAACATCCATGTCGGCATCCGTGACGGCGACATCAAAGCAGATCTCTGTCGGTTCACAAAGGAACGTCGCGAAATCGTCGGCGCTGACGACGATCGGCGCGTGGTTGCCCTCGATTGTCACCGGCACGATGCAGGTGTCGGAGTGGTCACAAATGTCCACGACCTCAATGACGATGTCAAACTGGTCGGAGGTGGTCGCCTCGAAACAAACCAAGCCGGCATCGAACCAGGCGTTGCCGGACAGGATATTCACCGTTAACGGCTGTAACTCCGGATCGCTGGCGTTGAACTCAAAGCAAAGAGTGTCCGGTTCACATATCGAGAACAACTGAGGTTCCGGACACTCAACGACCGGGGGGCGGTCGAGCAGTACGGTAATCCTGATCGTATCCGGATCGCACGGCGGACACTCGGGGCAGGCTTCGCTGTAAATCTTGCTGCGGGTACAAGGATCGGTAACACAGTATTCAAATATGTATGTGGCCGAGTCGACGTCGTCCGGCATAAAGCAGGTCTCTCCGGAACTGTCGGTCAACATCGTAAACCCGCCCGGACCAGATTCCTGGGTGATGTTCAGAATGTCGCCGTCGGCATCGGTGGCGACAACATCGAAGCAGATTTCCTGAATGTTGCACAGATAAATGGTAGAGTCAAACGTCAGGAGAATCGGCGGGCTGTTTATTGCTATCGTGTCGTAAACAAAACCGGTATCGCCGGCGCAAGTATCGTAGGCCGCCACTTCAAAGGTGTAGACACCGGATGTATCCGGGAAGTAACTGATCAATCCCGTCTGGGTATCAACAGTCCCCACGCCGGACAGCATGATGAAGGTCATCGGGTCGCCATCAGCGTCGAAAGCAGTAACGGCAACCTCGCGGAGTTGGTCGGGTTCACACAAGGTAGCAGAGGTAAACCGATCATAGACTATCGGCGGTGTGTTGATTTCGATGGTCACTGTGAATTCGGCGTCGCAGTATGCGCCGCAGCTATCGTAGCAGCGCACGGTGATAGTACCGCCGATGCTCTTGTCCGGAGTATAGCACCAGTAACCGTCGACGATTTCACCCACACCGGAGAAGACTTCACAACGATCGAAATTGCCGTTAGGGTCGGTAGCCGACACCGGCAGACAGATTTCTTCAGGTTCGCAAAGGACGATGGTCGTATCGTTCGGCGGATTGCAGATGGGCGGGTCGTTGAGATCAACTGTCACGATCGTCTCACAAGAACTCTCGGCGCCGCAAGCGTCGAGAGCTGTCAGAACGATGACGTTAGGTCCTTCAATCGGCGTGAAGCAGACGGTATCGTTAGCCATAATGACCTGAACACCGTTGACCGTTACAATAATCGACTCCAGAGCACCCTCCGGGTCGGACACCGCAAAGCCACCGATGCAAACGTCAGTCATGTCGCAGGTCCAGAGGGTGGTGTCACCGGGGCAGGTGACTATCGGTGGCTGGTTGATCTCAAACGTCACGTTGAATGTCTGGTCGCAGTAGGCGCCGCATGAATCCGTGGCGCGGGCTGTGACCGTGACTAGCTCGGTGCCTTCGGGAGTGTAGCACCACTGGTCACCATTAATAGCGCCGGGACCGGAGATCAACTGCCATCCGGCCAGGTTGCCGTCCGGGTCATCGGCGACGAGTGGCAGGCAGAGTTCCTGCGGGCCGCAGTTGAACAGAGTAGTGTCAGTCGGCATCAGGCAAACCGGCTCGCTGTTGAGAATAACCTCGACGACGGCGTCGCACCAACTGGTATCACCGCAATCATCGACGGCATAGAGAATCATCGAGTTGGCGCCTTCGGTCGGCACAAAGCAGACGCTGTTTTCTATAACGGGGTAATCGTTGCCGTCGACTGTGACCCATATAGTGTCGAGATTCCCGTCTTCATCGATGGCGCCAAAACCTTCGACACATATCTCATCATTCAGGTTGCACACAAAGACCGGTTCGAGGAAGTCGACGCAGGCCACCGCCGGTGGTGCGTTCAAGTCGAACGTTACGGTAAAGCTGCTTTCGCACGTTGCACCACAATCATCGGTGCACTGAATCGTGACCGTGACAGTCTCATCGCCGGACGGAGTGTAAGTCCAGAGTCCATTGATGAGTTGTCCCGGACCGCTGATAATCGAACAACCGGTCAGGTTGCCGTCGATATCGTCACCGCTAACCGGCAGCGACACTTCGGTAAGATCGCAGAGGAAGATGGTGGTATCATTTGGCACATTGCAGGTGGGCGGGTTATTCAGGGCCACATATACCACGGTCTGGCAGTCTGACACCGCGCCGCACGAATCGATTGCCGATACCGTGATAAGGTTCGGCCCCTCCATTGGAGTGAAGCAGATCTGTCCCTGATCCCATGGCGTCACTATAGCGTTTACAGTTACGACAACCGAATCCAGGTTGCCATTGACGTCGGAAACCAAGAACCCATCCAAGCAAATCTCAGAAAGATCGCAGACGAATGCAGGATCGGGAAAGTCGGGACAGACTACTGTCGGCGACTGGTTGATTTCAAACGCCACGTTGAAGGTCTGGTCGCAGTAGGCGCCGCATGAATCCGTGGCGCGGCCTGTGACCGTGACTGTCTCGGTGCCTTCGGGTGTGTAGCACCACTGGTCACCATTGATAGCGCCGGGACCGGAGATGAGTTCCCATCGGTCAAAGTTCCCATCGCCGTCGCCGGCCGAAAGCGGAAGGCAGATTTCGGTCAAGTTGCATAGGAATAGTGTGGTGTCGTTGGGGCCTTCGCAGACCGGAGCGCTATTGACAATGACATCAATAGCCGTGCTGCAGGAGCTTTCAGCACCGCATTCATCGATGGCTGTGAGGGTGATAAGGTTGGTCCCTTCGATCGGCACAAAACAGACGACACCTTCGACCAACGGGTATATTTCTCCATTAACACTCACGGTCACCGAAGCGAGGTTGTCATCCGGATCCAGGAACGTAAAACCGTCTATGCAAAGCTCATCGTTGAGGCTGCACACGAAGATCGGCTCAAAGAAGTCCGCACATGACACCACCGGAGCTTTGTTCATCTCAAATGTCACCGCGAAGCTCGCTTCGCATGTAGCGCCGCATTCATCGGTGCAGACTACGGTCACGGTTACGGTCTCATCCACGGTCGGTATGTACGTCCAGTTGCCATCGACGATCGTCCCCGGTCCGCTAATCACTTCGCAGCCGATCAGATTGCCGTCGACGTCGGATGCCGTTACCGGCAATGAGATCTCAACGGCATCACATAGAAAGATGCTCGTGTCGTTCGGAACCTGACAGACCGGCGGCTCGTTGAAGAGCACGGTCACGATGATCTCATCGGCATCTTCACCGCCACAGTCATCAACCGCAGTCACCATAATTCGATATGTGCCGGCGGTGTCGGCGGCGAAGCAGACCTGCCCGGTGGCGGCGTTGTAGGTGCCACCGTCCACTTGGATGTTCACTATATTGTTATTGACGTCGCTGATACCGACCGGGAGGCAGATATCGCTCGGACCACACAGCATCATAGTCGTATCCGGTGGCAATAGCACCAGCGGGTCAACGTTACATTCGACCGTAACTGTGAACTCACAGGTGTAAGTGCTGCACGGTGTGTGCACCATAATCTGGATGTTGTTCTGATTGGAACACTCAGTGTAAAAACAGACCGAATGCGTACCCGGGTCGTACCAGGTGTTGAGTCCCAGGACGTCAATGGTGATATAATCCGACTGAGGAATGCCGCTCAACGGGAGACAGATGGTGTCCCGCACGCAGACGGACAGAGTAGTGTCATTGGGGCATTCGATGACGATATCCTGGTCGGTCATAACGGTGAGGTTGATAGTAGTCGAAGCGGACTCTCCGCATTCATCAGTGGCCGTCACGACTATTTCGTAGCTGCCCGCGGCGTAGGGTGTGAAACAGACCAGTCCGTTATCGTAATAGCCCTGGCTGGTAGTAATCTCAACGATGTTGTGATCGGGGTCATCTATGTCAACCGGCAGGCAGATCGCCTGCGGGAAACACAGGTAGAAGGAAGTATCGGCAACCGCGCTCACTGTCGGCGCCTGGTTGATCGACACCGTGATATCCATCGTGTCCGCAGCCACCAGACCGCAGGTGTCGGTAACTTCGACAATTAAGGAGTACAGCCCGGCGCCTTCGGGTGTAAAACAGACCTGCCCCGTCTGAGCGTCGTAAGCGCCGAGATTAGTTGTCAGCGATCCGTACTCGACGATAGTGGTAACGTCCGCACAAATCGTCTCGCTACCGCACAGGAGGGTATCGAAATCGTCCGGCAGAATCACAAACGGATCCACACCGGGATCAGCGGTGATCGTTACCGTATCTACTGCCGTGACGCCACAGGCATCAACGGCCTGGACAATCAGATCGTAGGAACCGGGCTCCTGAATGGTTAAGCAAACCTGACCCTCGGCAATGTGTCCCAGGTTGGTAGTAACGTCGACGATGTTGTCATCGACGTCGGTCAAATCGATAGCGATGCAGATATCGCGTGGATAGCAGGGATAGATAGTCGTGTCGGCGCCCAGCGAAACTTGTGGAGACTGATTGAACGTAACCGTCACAGCGACAGTGTCGGAGGCTGTCTGACCGCAGGTGTCGGTCACTTCGACGATCATGTCATAAACGCCGTCCATCTCGGGAGTGAAGCAGACGTGTCCGCCTTCAACGTAACCGATATTTGTGGTCAGCGATTCATAGCCCGTGATTGTCTCAATCGGAATGCAGATTTCCGACGGCTCGCAAAGGAACGTGTCGATGTCCGCGCCGAGATCGACAAACACTGTCGGTCCCGGGTCGGCGGTGATCACCAGAGTGTCGGCATCAATCACGCCACATTCATCGGTAACGGTGACCGCCAGTTCGAGTGTTCCCGGCTGGTCGATTGTGATGCAAACCTCACCGTTGGCATAAGCACCGATGCTCGGTGTAATACTCACGATGTTGTCGTCAACGTCGGCTACCGTCACGGGTATGCACACTTCTTTTGGATAGCACGGATAGACCGTCATGTCCGGCGGGAGATCGACTGTTGGTGCACTGTTCATCGTGATCTCAAAGGCAGCGGTGCACTGGTCAGTCTGCCCTACACTGTCGGTTACCGTTACATTGATGTAATAGGTTCCGGTGGTGTCGGGGGTAAGGCAAAGCTCTCCGGTAGCCGGATCAATAGTGCACGGTAGCCCACCGGGAATTGTAAACAGTAGATCACCGGCGCCGTCATAGAGTACAGTAGTGGGTAAGCAAACCGTTTCACCGCTGCACACAAAAAACTGACCGGTGGAACATTCGATTTCAACCGGATCCCAGATTATGTCGAACCTGGTGCAGTCGATTGAGGCGAGAATCTTGACGCGATCATCGGGGTTGCAGGCCGAGTTGGGCGGATCATCCGGCCCCGGCTGTTCTTCTCCTGCGTACTTGACACCGATAGTGAACAGTCCGACCTCGGTTGCTGTCAGGGTGGCCGTGGCCACGCCGTTCTCGTCGGTGACAGCAGTCGCTATCGGGTCACCCTCGATCGGTATCCCACATTCTTCCTGGTGGATATAAAACTCGATCAGCCGATCCGGCATTGGGGCGTAAACTCCATCGCAACAGTCCTGCTCCAGCAGGACCGTCAC
>JAUWMW010000259.1 GCA_030612965.1 bacterium | reverse complement strand
GCATCATCGTCGCAATAATTGAGGTCGTTGACCGTGCCTTCATAATCGGAGATGCCGACGATGTAGGCGTACTTATGCGCCGGGTTGGGGTTCGGGTCGGTCGTATCCGGTGGCGGTTTCGGTGGTTTCTTGCCCAGCATTACAACGTAATCCGGGTCCGCCATCATGACGGCGTTCTGGATCTCCGCGTCCGGTCTGGTTTCAATAAACTCAGGCCTGGGAACCAGGTTGAGGGTCGCAGTGTCGAGCGGCGCATTGACGGTCGGCGGTGAGTCGCTGCAACCGTAGATCAGCGTCAAGGCCATCCCGACACAGAGCAACGTTAGAAGTTTGCGCATAGTGACTTCTCCTGCGTTTAGAAGTTAGTCGCGAAATGTAGGCTGTCATTTCAATCTAATGAATTGTTGAAATCACGCAACAATAAACTCTGGACATTTCAGCATTCAACGGTCCACAATTGCCGGCTGTGCAGGGCATTGCCGGAAGGTCTTACGAAATCAACCCTCGACAACAGAGTTCTCAGTACCGTCGGCCGAGGACAGACTCACTGCCAGCCGCAGGGCACTTTCGACTCTGTCCAGCATCAGAGGAAGCCCGGCGGTGAGATCACCGGTAATGAAACGGCGATTGATCTGAATGTTCCTGACGACAGTAAGGAGATCCTCTCTGGACTCAACCCTCTCCGACACCAACCCGATATCGCATTCATGCGGCGTGACGCGCGAGAAGTCGGTCAGTCGACCCGTGATCTTCGGCCCAAAGGTAACGGCCAGTTTGACCTTGCAGGGGAAGTTGAACACAAAGTGTCGATCGAGACTCAACACTCGCCAGTACGAGACGGGCAGAAACGGCAAACTCCAGGATAGCGAGCCGACCAGTTCACCACCGCGCATGGACTGAAGCCGGCAACGCCTCATGTGACCGTTGATGTGGAATACCGTCGACGAACCGGTATCCGATATCCGCTCGTAAGCCGTCGCCACCGAAGTCGGCAGATACCTTCGCAGTGACTCGGTGGCTGCACGCTGTGGATCATCCACGGCCAGCGACAACGACTTCCACAACTCGTTTAGTGATCGTCCAATGTGTCCGCGCGCTACAATATCAAAGCCTCCCTCCAACCAACCGTCACGAGCTTCTTCAATCGATTCATGAAACGCAAGAACGTTTCGATCCGGGGGATCCTCAGGGATCAGCTCAAGTTGACTACTGCCGTCAAGAACCAGCGCGTACAATCCCTGACACCAGAATGGAGTGGTGTCAAACGCCGACTCGGTGGAGGTGGGATCAAGATACAACCAGTCTCTATCGGTCTTGACCCGCACGAACACGTGGTCGAACTGGTCGGCCGGCAACTCCTTTATCACTAAACCGTTCTTGGAGGACACAAAAACATATTGGCAGGGATAATTCAGCTCTCTACAGACCAGCCACATCAGGTAGGCTCGGTCCTTGCAATCGGCAGTGCCGGACTCGACTATCTTGGCCGCGCGCTGTGAAGTTCCAATCTGCTCATGAGCGGATTTCAACGAGGCATATTTCAGCTTGTCTCTGATCCAGTAGAAAGCGGTTTCCAAACGTCTGATCCGGTCTTCCGAACCAGCAATGATCTGTGCCAACGGCGGCGGCAGGTCATCTTCCGGCTCACTATCGCCGAAGGATCGGCCCATAATGTAGTCGGCCACTTCTGTCCAGGCGCGGTCTCCGGACGAGACCGCTACCAGTGGATTGAGATAATTGTTCTCGTAGGCAAAGGCGGTGTGTTTGACAGGCACCACCTGAGTGCCACTAAAACTTGTCACCGAGCGCGAGCCGTCATCTTTCTGTTCGATACTGAATCGATCCGACCAACTCCATTTGGAAGTATTGAGTTCGATCTCGGGAGGAACCAAGAACTCGACCCTACCGCGCCAGGTAGGATGCACGGCATCAAACGGATGGGTCAGCTTGAAAAACTGACTGCCTTTGGTGGTAGCGAAACATTTCCCCAGTATGTCGTGAGACCAGACGATCAAATCCCCGGTCTCCAGATCAGGAAGAATCCAGTGACCTTCCTTGTCATCCTCAACAGCGATAAAGAGGTTCTTGTCATCGGCGTCGGTCAGCCTGAATCTCTCCAGCGGCATTTCCTCGATGCTATCATCGCGATGAATCACGCGAAGTTGAGTGTGGAGCAGCAATTCGGTACCGGCCGACACCGGGAAGCTAAGCATTCTCAACATGCGAGCCGCTGCGGGACGTTTCACTTCCAGAATTTCCTCGGTGGTAGAGTAATAATTGGCGCCATAACCGAGGGCAAACCGTTGTGATTTCTCGACAGCCACCAGACCGACGCCTCCGGGCAAACGCCAGCTCTGAGACTCCTTCTGGAGCCGTCTGATATCTTCCACCGGCAGATCCGATTTTGTTCCCCTAGCTGATCGATAAATCTCAACGCACTCATCAACCAAGCCCCTACCCATCGCCTGGAGTGATGCCTCCATCGCGTCGTCTGCTCGCTTCATCTGTAGGTTGCAGAAGGCCAGCAAGTGGTGGGCGTGAGGATTGGTGTCATTGATCTGCTGGTAGTCTTTTAGGTATTGCAGTGCCAAATGATTCTCGCCGGTCTCGAGCAGCGACCGGGCGTGGCGCAGAAGCTCAAAGTCGGAATGCGGCTCATCTACTACCAGAACACGCACCCGGTAATCAAACAACTCCGGCTGCTGGTCCAACTCAATGGAGATGCTCTTCGCCCGGACGATTTTGCTCAGTACAATGTGAAACGCAGTGATGTCGTCTGTCACCTCAGTGCTCGTCATGATAGGAGGCGCATTGGTTTCCCCATCCTCTCCAAGGCATTTGAGATGCTTGATCTCAGTGCTCTCGGCCCCGCGAATATACACCTCGACGCGCAACAGTCGACGTGACCCGGACAGGTCTACCTCTATGCAGGAGGAGGAAGTCCGGCAGGACCAGAACATTTCATAGCCCGCGATAAAACGAGACCGAAAGCGAGTCAGGTATCGGTGGCGCAGACTTTCCCAAGTGGACGCATTGTCAGACATACTATCGATTTATTCCTCCAGCGAGGAATATAAGTCATTCCCACCCCTGGGTTCAAGCACTAAGTTGTTATTGAAGAAGTGCTTCATCATACCTGGGACCTACCTGGTTTGTCATGCCCGCGAAGGCACCCTTCCAAAAACCCATGATATTGTGCGCGGCAGACCTCCCGGTCTGCCCGTTTGAAGGACGTATCCAGGGTAATCAAGGGACAGACGAGGACATCTGCCGCCCACAGCAAAGGAGTAACCACCACCCGATAGTTTTTGGAAGGTTCCGCAGGCGGGAATCCCTCCGATAGAAGGATGTCGAAACCGCAGGGGTTTGATCTTCCCCCAAAAAGGTGGACACTTTTTGAAGGTCGTGTTAAGTTGGCTTTGGAGGTGTTCATTATGTCTCGTCGTAATTTTGACCGGGATTTCAAGCTTTCGGCTGTGAAGATGGCCGAGAGTTCAGA
>JAUWMW010000237.1 GCA_030612965.1 bacterium | reverse complement strand
GATGATGGCTATCCCGACCCTGATCAGCACCCTGATCCTGTCGCCTAAAGTCGTGAAAGTGACGCGGGATTACTTCCGGCGGATGCGGTTGTAGGAGGGGGCAAAGTAGTTGTAGGGTAGGTCTGTCTTCAGACCTGCCATCGGTGCCAGCCCGTTGGATAGGAGGCCTGCCCTCCTGACATTCTTGCGACAAACCCACATTGGTGTCGGGAGCGCAGGGACTCCCGACCTACTGAGGTGACTATGGCAAATCCGGCGCCTTCTGCGTCGCCGGCAATTCGGACATTAGTTTGAGCATGACGTAGGTCAGGATATCGCGGTCCTGCTCAGAGACGTTTTTTAACCTGTATCCGGACTCGTACCAACCTCTGGTCGCGTTCTTCTTGCACCAAACGCACTCAGCATCAAAGATGAGGTGGTCGCGATCGAGAATCTTGTTCGGCAGTTCTACGCGACAGTGCGCGATGCTGAGTTTCTTCACCGGCTCCTGAGTAACGAACATGGCGCCATCGTAGGTCAGGTTGGCCAACCCACCGATGTGCCGACTAGTATGCCGGTCGAACACCATCAGGAGTTCTTCTGTCTGGTACCTGGTTTGTTTTCGCTGTTTGGTCATGCAGACCCTCCTGGGGGCTTGGAATCACAGAGTTTTGCGTATATCATCTGGATCGGCATCTTGAGATAGGTCCTTTAGGGTCGAGTGTAATACTTCCCGGAGGGGGCTAATAGCAGATTCGTAGGGCGGAACCCTCTTAGCGGTTCTGCCAATGAAAAACGGCAGAACCAGAAGCGGTTCTGCCAAAAAGCCTACACCCATAGACCCGGCAGAACCAGAGGCGGTTCTGCCCTACCGGATACGGCCTTTACTGATTCATAAGATTAAGCCTACGGCACCACCAAACTATAATCCAGCAGTTCGACTTCTCTGGAGAGATAGGTGCCGAACAGGGTCAGGCTGTATTCTTCGGCTCGAACAACACCAATGTTAGGTACAGCCCAGATTTTGCCAATGGTCCCGAAGATTGGAATGTGCGCTCGATAGTAATGGCAGTCAAACGTACCGGCCGGAACCGTTATCGACGTGCTGATCGACTCAACGGTGACGGTGACATCGTACACTGGATAGCTCTCCCCCGGGCTGGCCGGATACTTGAGCATCAGCGCCTCCGGCGCACCAGCCGAATCGGTCCACGCCCACGCACCATCCTCTTTGTTGGTCCACAGCGAACTGTCCGCACCGGCAGTGTCGCTCACCATGAGATACCAGGTCCAGTCTTCGATTGTAGAATCACCCACGACGGTGCCGGTAGCCGTGTATTCGTCTATCGTCTGACCGGACTGGTTATACTCCGTCACAAAGGTTGTCCACTGGTTGCCGATGGCCAGCGGCAGAATGACTGAATCGACTACATCCGACGGACATGGGAGAGGATCGAGACCGCCGGTGAACATGTAGTCGACCAGGTAAACGAGGTCGGCGATGTCGATCGCACCGTCGCCGTTCATGTCGGCTTCTTCATTGCACGGTGGTGGCGAACCGGCGTTGAACATGTAGTCGACCAGGAACACCAGATCGGCGATATCAATGATATCTCCCACGCTGTAATCGACGTTTCCTCTTAGCGGTTCAAGACAACAGCGTTCAGCCCGGATGATGCCGACCAGGCAAACAACCGTTATCAACAGCAAGCCAAGGAACAAAGTTGGCCTTCTCATGTATCCTCCGAGCATGTCCTGAGTACAACACCAGAGCAAGTAATAGTATCGATAACTTCAATCTATGCTGTCGAACGAATCTGTCAAGATGATTTATGATTGGACTTTCCCCAAAAAATCTACGGGTTGAACAGTGATATTTGGTATTGTTGTCGGCGTACGTCCTCGTGCGCCGACAACTTTTCGGGGTTTTCAAGTGCTGTCAGGCGACTCGCCTGACAGCCATCACGTGTGACGGCAGGCGGCGGGCGGGATCGCCCGACACCACCATCGGTTGACGCCTTTTCTCAACAAGCCCAAACATCCGGGCCTCCCGTCAAGGTGACAGAAAACATTGTTCACAAGGGCGTCACATAACCCCGCGTAGGAGGCAGCCCTGTGTCGTCCCAATGAACGCCACTTGTGGCCGGCGGAGACAAGAATCGCGCCTTTGGGGACAGCCTCTAAGGCTTGGGGACTACACTGTATTCACGCTCCTTATAGCTGGTGAAACCACTTCCAATCCTCCTTTCTCGGTCATACTGACGAAAACCAGGCCTTCCAATCCCGATCTGGTTGCCGGATCAAGTCCGGCATGACAGGTCGTTCGGCCGGGTCTTGATCTTAGCTTACGAGTCCCGTCAGGAACCCTGCGCTCCTCACGATGTGAGCTGTCAGGACCGCAAGGGTCCCGATCCTACAACTGAATGCTGCTTTGGGCAAACCAGTTGAAAGTCTCCCCGAAAAAACATGAATTCGTTCCTTCGATTTCCCTGTCACTTTGGCTACATTAATACCGACCTCCTGTTGTGGCGAAAGGGCTCGCACCGCCCATAAAGCGCATTTTCTGCGACGGAATCATAGACCTACTATCGGAAAAGAATGCGAAAAAACTCTATTTTTTTCTTTTTGTGGAACGCTTCTCGCATCACATTGTAGAATAATACGTAGGTACAATCGCAGGGATCACACGCGGATGAATCCTGCTGGAACGAGGGAATAGGACAAAGAGACCAGGATGCGTCACAAAAGCCTTGACAAAACGAATCAGTTCGCTACCTTGTCTATAGACCCTCACTCGAAAAATCTCGGACGAGATAAATCCACCCTCAGAGTTAACGGCTTCACCGATTGCACAGTTGTATTTATGGATCAGAAACGGTTGCCATAGGATCATGGAATGATGGCAGCTATCAACCACAACTGACTAGCACATGTGATGTGCTAAGGAGGTGAACCTTGACGAAACGGTTTTACACACTGGCGGTTGTTGCGATCGCGCTGCTGGTACCGTCGATGGTATTCGGCGCGGCGACATCGTTCGGCGTAGCCAAGACCATCACCGGCGAGAACAATCTCGTGACGGTACCGCTTGAGATCAGCAACAAAGCGAACTTGACCGCCCTGGACATTCCTCTGTCGTTCACAGAAGGTGTGACGCTTAAGGAAGTCAACTTCGCAGGCACTCGCGTCGAGTACTTCGATCTCAAAGTGGCCAGCATTGACAACGAGAACCGCACGGTGCTGATCGGTCTGTTGCCACAGATGAGCCACGATGCGAAACCGGACCTGGCCGCGGGCACCGGGACCATTGCCAACCTGGTCTTCGAGATCACTGATCCATCCGTGAAGAATGTCACGGTGGAAGCGGTGAAGATGACTGATCCGCACCACGAGTTGACTTTTGTCTATCATGCTTTCTCGCAGGGTGGACAGCGGTCGATCGAACTAGAAAAGCCGAAGTTTGAAGCTGTGACGGTTGCTCTTTCGGGCGGCGTCGCCACTGCGGACAACATGCCGGTTGAGTTCAGCCTGTCACAGAACTATCCCAACCCGTTCAACCCGACCACGGTGATTGCTTATGGTCTGCCGGTGACGCAGCGCGTCAACCTGACCATTTACAACGTCCTCGGTCAGACGGTTGCGACGCTGGTTGATGGTGTGCAGCAGGCCGGCCTGCAGCAGGCCGAGTGGAATGCTTCGAACAACTCCAGCGGTGTCTACTTCTATCGGCTGACCACCGAGCAGAACACTGAAACCAGGAAGATGCTCCTCCTGAAGTAAGGAGGGCCTATACGAAGTAAACTCGTTAAAGCCTTTGTGCCCTTGCCCCTCGCGGGCAAGGGCTTTTTTGAT
>JAUWMW010000115.1 GCA_030612965.1 bacterium | reverse complement strand
TTGATCCCGTCGCTGGCTGATCCGGTGGTTGTTACCTTCGATGCGGATGGTGGCACGGTCGCAGCGTTCGCATTTTCGGGAAAACAGAAGGCGGCCGTCAAGGGTCTCAAGGTCGACGGCGACCGGATGATAGCACCCGGCGGGCGGGCTGTCTGGAGCGCCAGAACCGGTAGGCTCATTGAGGGCGACGGCGTCGATCTGCCGGTCGTGCCGACCATGAGCGCATATTGGTTCGCATGGCTAAGTTTCTTTCCAGAGACAGAACTAATCAGATAGCAGCAGAAATACACGATCTCAATAAGCCCGGCTTGCCGGTGGTTCGCGTGGCTGAGCTTTTTCCCGAACACGGAATTGGTAAGGTAGCAGCATTGGATTACGTTCTTCATAGACCCGGCTTGCCAGTACTGTGGGCGGCAGACCTCCCGGTCTGCCCCACTGTATTATGTTAAGCAGCAGACGAGGACGTCTGCCAGCCACAAATCTGGAGAGTCAGCCAGTTCGGTACCCCACCCAGAGCACCAGCGTCGGGTGGGTTCTTCGTTGTGAAACCCAGCTGTCGCTTTGCTTTAGGTGAGATACTGAGTGTTGCATGTCATTCCCGCGCAGGCGGGAATCTATCTTAATCAGCGAGTTACTGGATGCCCGCCTTCGCGGGCATGACAAATCCGGTAGGTTCCAGGCATGAAACGCTTTTTCAACAACCTCCCGGCTACAGATGGTTAAGCGTTGACTTTCCCGTCGATCCTGGCTATATTATCAGGTGGTAAGGTGTGCTCTGGCAGGCTTATCAGGTTAGATCATACCGTTTGGGACCCGTACCCTCCGGAGGTTCGGCGGACCTCCCGACGAATCTCCAGGTGACGAATATAGGTACATAAAGCGCAGGAGGAGTACATGCTCAGCCGATTGTTCTTCACTGTTATTGTATTGGGTTTGGTTCTTACTTTCAGCGGTTCAGCGTTTTCAGATATCGGCTTGAAAGAGGGACTCAACCCGGTTTCGACCGTAAACCCCAACGCTCCCCTGAGCGGCAACATCGAGGACGCCCGGCCTACGCCAGCTTCGTTCAAGAAGCCGGAAGACGTACAATTGTTCGAGGTTCAGATGCCCGGTGTCGCCCCTACTCCCCCTTCCAACTATTTCTGCGATTTTCAGCACTACTACGACGACACCACGACCTCGGTGTGGGTGTGGAGTATTCCGGATGCCTACGGCGACGACCTATTCAACATGCGCTTCACGGTTGAAGACGAACTCGAATGTACTTTGAAGGTCGGCTGGATCCTCATGTACGGTGGCTGGACCACCGGCACTCCCGACATGCGCATCTACTTGTGGGACGACGACGGCTTCGGCTTTCCTTACAACAAACTGGACTCGGTGGATGTTCCTTCCGCCGACCTTCCAACCGATTTCGGCTGGGTGGCGGCCGACTGGGCGGCGGCCAACTGGGTCTTTGCCGAAGGTGAAGAGTACCATATTGGCTGGACCACTCTGGGCGGCGACGGCGATACGCTGTGGTGCGTGTCAGATAAAGCGACCGGTCCGTATGTCGGCCAGTATCGTTCCAGTGAGAACTGGGCCGGCTTTTGGGGATTCATGGCCGACGACTGGCCGTCAGCCGGCGATATCGCGTTCTTCATGGAGTCGGAGCGGTGCTGCTACGAGATACCATACTCCGACTGCTACTCCCAGCGCTGGGATGAAGGCACCGCCTACTACTGGCGCGCTCCCCATCCGGACTACAACATTATCGACTATGCGCAACGTTTCACCGCCAACAGGGTTGAAAGCCTGGCGTCAGTGGACATTTGCGTGTACGATATGGGCAGTACGCCACCCGATGTATCAGGTAATGATGACCTGATCATCAAAGTGTGGGATGACGACGGCTTCGGTTACCCGGGCACTGTGCTGGCCACAGAGATCGTTCCGGCCGGCAGTTATCCCTTCTTCCCGAGCTACACCACGGTTGACTTCTACTCACACGGCTTGATTTTCAATGGTGAAGACTTCTTCATTTCCTTCAATTCCTCGGGTGTCTTCCCTAATGACTGTGAAGCCACCTTATCGGATGATGAGACGACCCCGCATGGTCGATCCTACTGTATGTATGGAGGGAATTGGTCGACTTTAGGTGACGTGTTTGGGATGGACGTCGACATGAAGTTCGTCGTCAATCTGTGCATCGATCCCATGTACAACTGCTACACCCAGGAGTTCTACACCACGCCGGAGTATTACTGGCAACTTCCCGACTCGTATGGTGACATAGCCCACGCCCAGAAGATACGGAGATATTATCCCGACGTGGATTGTCGGGTTGAAGAGGTGTCGTGGGCTTTCTATCTGCCGGCGGCCGATTCGTTGAACAGTCCTTATAGTCACAACTCCAGAGTGTCGATATACAGCGACGTAGGCGGCTTGCCGGGCGCCGAGTTGGCATCGATCATTCTAACCCCGGCCGATCATGTGATGTATCCGGGGTGGACGACCGTGGACTTCGGCCCGCAGAACATCATCGTTCCGGAGTATTACTGGATAGCCATCGAGTCGTTCGCGCCGACCCCGGAGGAGGGGATTCGCACCATGACCGACTTCGGCGGCGGAGGCATGAATTACGGGGGCGCGGAACTCTGGAACGGCACGTGGAGTTGGCTGTGCAACGACTGGAGCGGCGTGCCCTGTGACATCGCCTTTGTGGCCAAGGCGCGCCAATGCTGTGAACAGCCGCCGCCCCCTTCGTGGTGCAGCGACACACCGGAAGACGAAGAGTGGCCCACGCACCAGGGTAATCAGCAACGCACCGGTCGGTCGTTGGTGGGCTTCTCCGACGCCCAGTGTGACCTGACTGTGCTGTGGTCCTACGTGCACCCGACCAACTGTATCTGGTTTACCGGACCGGCTATCGCTAATCACAAGATCGCATGCGCCTGGGATAACGAAGTCCGAGTGTTCAACATTACTAACGGTCTGCTCCAATACACTGTCAGCGGCTTCCCGCTGGGTAACCAGATTCGCTGTACCCCGCATATCACCACCATCGACATCGGCGGGACCCCGTCCCTGGTCATGTTCCTCACGGGCGGTGACCAGCAATCCGTCAGTTGCTGGGACTTCCAAACCGGCGCTCTGATCTGGAGTCGAGACATTACGACTATGGGGCCATCCGGGCTGTTCGGTCAGACGCGGTACTGCTCGTTCATCACCCTGGATATCGCCGGCACTGAGGTTCTGTTCTGGGGCACCGACGATGGTGCTATCGTAGCCGCCGAAGCGGCCACCGGTAATCTTTACGCCGGCTGGACGAACAACCCAGTCAATATCGGCCAACCAATCGGCAAGTCCGGCGCGACCGATGGAACCTCGCTGTTCTATAACTCCTTTTCGGGATCGGTGGAAGGTGATGTCTGGTCGATCGACGCCGCTACCGGCGCTATCAACTGGCAACTCTCAGCCACCGACGGTCTCCAGGCCAACAACGTATTCCCGCAAGGTCCGCAACTCGGTGAGGGTTTTCCGGGCGGCTGCACCGAACAATGGGGTATGTTGTATGTCAACTCCGACATTGCCACGCCGTACCACCCGGGCGACGGCGTCCTCTACGCCATCAACACGTATAACGGTTCATTGAACTACGCGGTGCCATCGGTAGGAGCCCGTGGTCAGTCGGCCGGCGGTACACCGATAGTGGACGAAGAATCCGGGCTCTATGTCATTGGTGAGTCGGGCTGGGTCAACACTTACTACGGCGGCCGCGTACTCGCTTTCCGAAAGCACAGCGGCACGATCGAGTGGAGTTTTGACAGCCCTGAGTACAACGACTATTGGGGTGATGCCGTCCTTTCGTGCGAGGAGGACTGGACTCCGGACCGCTTGTTTGTCGCCGGGCACCACGGGTTCATCGACTGTCTCGATGCCGACAACGGCGAGTCGATCTTCCGCCGACGGGTGTCCTTTGGAAGTTATCCGAACAGTGTAGCCTTGAGCTTCGCCGTCGGACACAGCCGAATCGCCATGAGTGACTTCTATGGCGGTCTCTACGTCCTGGGCAAGGGCGCCGACCGACCACGTCTGGAGATCCAATCCTATCGGCCGACGGTGCCTGTTGAGTTCGGCGCCGCTACCTCACTGCATGTACCGCTTTCGGATCTTCTGACCAACACCGGTTGTGCTCCCCTTACGATTAACGATATCACTATCGATGAGAACCCCACCCATCCCTTTATCCCGGACTTCTCCGCTCACACGGTGCGTCCGAATGTGATGGATCGCGCCGCCTCTGTCGCCGATAAACTGATCCAGGGCTTCACCGGCAAGGCGCTGGTGATGAAGATGGAACCGTCAATTGACGAATACTATGTTGCTCGCGACCGCGGCCACCGGACGATGAATTCGGGCGCCAACGTGATTCCGGATTTCATTCAGACCGCAACCTATCCCGACGGCATTGTCTCACCGCCCGATGGCGGGATCATTTCCCCCGGCGACACGGTCGACGTGGTGATCGATGTCAACCAGTCGCTGATCAGTCGCGGACCGCAGTACTTCTACATGACTATTGACAGCGACGATCCCGACTTCTTCCTGCACCAGGATTGCGTACTGCCTTACGGTCCGCCCGAAGTCTATGTCACGATCGTCGGCGGTTGCCTGATCGATACCACCTTGCTGTATTTCGGTATGGGTGCGGCCAACATCCACAACGTTACCAACACCGGACGTATTGCTACCGGCGAGGACTGGATGGACCCCTGGGGTATGGACATTGACGGCGATAACGAATCGATCTACCAGGGTTCGTTCATCTATGCCACCGGCGTCTATGAGCAGGCGATCAACACCCAGGTCTGGCACAGTGGTGGCGAAGATGAAACCTACATCTCCTTGCAGCCGGACCCGAACTGGTGTGACAACGAGTGCCATGCGCATCTTGACGAGAATGTAACGCTGAGTTGTCTTGGCGGTTACTCCGAAAATGGTGTGATTTACACGCCGATCATGGGTAACCGGGTCTGCAAAAGCTACCTTGACTCCGTGCAGAATTTCGGCGATCCGTGGGATTGGGAGGATTTCGGTTCTCCGTTTGATAGTGCCCTGACCATGGGGCTCTACGTGAACACCCGCACCGTCGGGGCGGTCGACTTCGCGCCATTGAAGGACCTGACCATTGAAGTCTTCGAGGTCACCGAGCGCAACGGTGACTCTGTTACCGGTTGGAAATTCGGCGCCACGATGGACTACGACGTGGGCGGCGATATCGCCGCCTGGGATCCGGAAGGTTCGGCTGCCTGGGTCAGTTCCGGCAGCACCGGCGATGTGGCTTGGGGAATGATGAAGTTACCGTTCGGCTGCGGCTGCAATGAAGCGACCGGCAACAACAACCCCAATGTCGATTACGACCCGCTTATCAATTCCGTGCAAATGTACGGTTACGGCGCCTGGTGGGACGACATCTACCTGGGCGACACCGCCTGGAAGTATCTTAATATGCCTCCAGGTGCTTACTCTCAGGACCCGTCCGTCGGTGGCGACGAAGAAGCTCACTTCACTATTTGCGCTCACGACTTTGCCGGCGGCGACACCTACGAGTTCGCGGTGGTCCAGTTCGGCCTGCACGGTATCACCGGCGGGTCTTCGGCCGAGATTGTAGCCCTCGGTAAACTGGCTAACAAGTGGGTCGGCTTTGGTCGCAGCGACGTCAATAACGACGGCGAGACCGACCTGGCCGACATTATGCATCTGGCCTGCTTTGTGAACGGCATGGGACCCGGCCCGATTCCGTTCATGCACCTGGGTGATGTCGACTGTGACGGTGATGTCGATATGGATGACGTCTTGTACCTGATTGAATGGTATTTCGACGACGGTCCCTGCCCCTGCGGGGACTGGTGTTTTTAGTTTCAGAATACATCCGCTGACGATACAAGAAGCGAGGAGTTCTCTCCTCGCTTTCTTCTTATCTGGTGGGCGGCAGACCTCCTGGTCTGCCCCACAAGGTAGATGTGACAGGTCTTGCGCTCGGCGAAGCCAAGCGTGTGACCTGCCGCTCCTCTGTAGTTGTTGTCCAAGAGGTAGACAAACAGCCGTCGGTTCACACCCCCGCCTTCGGCGGGTCCAAGAACCGACGGAACATGGCACTTGTGAAACAACCTCTCCTGGTCTGCCCCATTGCATTATGTTAGGCGGCAGACTGCATATGACGCGCACAAACACCTCGCCTGGGAGTCGAAGGGCGACGTACGCTGTCGGTAACCCGGCGGGTCCGAAGACGGACCCACCCTACGGGGAGTTGTAGGCCACAGCCACAAAAAATCGCCCAGCGGTGGAGGGGAATACAGGGTATGTCACCACTGGGCGAATAAAGCGGCCGCCGAGGGAGCGACCGAGACTTCATGTCGTAAGGTTACTTCAGCAACACCATCTTTCTGCTGGCGTTATGTCCCGGTGTGGTCAACTTGTAGAAGTACACTCCGCTGGACATTTCGCGAGCATCCCAGGAGATCGTGTGCTCGCCTGCTCCGCGCGGGCCGTCGACCAGCGTGGCCACCTTCTGTCCCGTAATGTTGAAGACCTCAAGTGTGACTTGGGACGGCTGCGGCAAACTGAAACTAATGGCCGTGACAGGGTTGAATGGATTGGGATAGTTCTGCCCCAGGCTGAAACCGCCGGGCAGAAGCCCATCACCGGAACCGCTCACCACGGCCGCCATCGATACGTGACGACCGTCTGTTACCACCGCGTTCACAATCTCCACCTCGCCCGACAGCCGGACCACCGGCGTTTTCCCCGCCGCAATCACGTCGGCGCCGTCGAGATCAAGAATACCTATGTTCATAAAGCCATTGCTCTCGCCGTGGACCAAATCGAGTTCGTCACCAGTCAGTTTCTGCACACCCGGATCACCGACAGTCCGCAACTCCAGTTGCAATCCGCGAAGATCGACCGGCGAAGAAAGTATCAGCACAGTGTTGCCGTCCTGATATACGGCGCTGACTGTTATGTCCGGATTGAGTTTGGCCACCACGTTACCATTGTCGGTGATGCAACCGCAGGAAAGCTCCGGCGGGAATTCCGGCGGTGGATCCCAGGCCACGAACATATAGTCAATCAGAGCAACCAGGTCTGAGATATCCGGCCCGATGCAATCACCGTTAACGTCGAGGGCGTTCATAACGCAGGGCGGAGGTCCATACGTGAACATGTAGTCAACCACCGCCACGAGGTCGGAGATGTCGAGTCCCTGATCATTGTCGAAATCACCCGGCGTGTAGCCGCGTACCTCCACCGAATCTCTGAACATATCGAAACCGGGGTTCAC
>JAUWMW010000095.1 GCA_030612965.1 bacterium | reverse complement strand
ATCCCGCGCTTTTCAATCTTGTCGGCAGCGCCGTAGCGAATACCGCCGTGCAGATAGAGCTTCGGCGTGAGACCAGTGCCGAAGAAAGCCGATTCCATGCGGATATTTTCCCAATGGACAGTGTGTCCGAACGAGGCGGTGAACTTGTCGAGTCCCACCGCGGCCGCCGGGTTGTAGGCAATCGCGTTGCCGTCGGCCGTGATGGCCGCTGACGCTGCACCCATAGCCGAGGCGCGCGCGCCATGGTCGTTCTTCAGCATGAACAGACCGTCCACTACTTCGAGGTCCTGCGCCCCCAGAGTCCCCGCGGAACCCAGAATACTAAAGATCGTCAACAGAACCAGAGTTGTCAGATGATACTTCATTACCGAGCACCTCAGAAGAGGAATTCAAATGAAAAAACGTGTTCGGACCCTTCGTCCGCTTTATCGGTCGTGAAAGCGTAGTCAATAGCCACCACCCGGTTGACCAGGTTAAACAGATAGCCGGTGCCGGCGGTGAAGCGACCGTCGGAGAACCCGCCCCTGAGGGCAAACTCCGGCCGCACGAAATACTCCGCACCGCCATGGAAAGCAGCGCCTTGCTGGCTGTTCTTGACCACATCAGCAGCAACCAGCAGCTTGCGCTGAAGGAAACGCGCCGAGGTCCCCAGCCCAAACTCAATCGGCACCTTGTCTTCCTGCTCCGTACCGAAAGAACTGCCGTCAACGTATCTGAAGATGTAATCCTCGTTCTTCCAGATGTACTTGGCCTCGAAGTATTTCAGAGTCAACCCAACCTGGATATCCCGGATGGGGTTGCCCTCCGACTGGCCACGCTCGTGTACCAGTTGATCCATATACAGCATGAACCCCGCATCAAACCCGACCGAGAATGCTTTCATTTCGGCGAAAGCTGAGTGCAGGTAGTACATCTTGGCTCCAACGGCAAAGAAATCCTCAAAACGTTTGGCAAAGACTATCGAGAAGTCATGATTGTTCATGCTAAGTTCGCGACCCAGCTTGTCACCATCGGCATTGCGAACATCGACCGAACCCGACCCGGCGTAACGCCAGTGCAGCCCTAAGGCCGAGTTTCCCCGGGTGGGAAACATGAGGGTGACATAACCGATCTGACGATCCAGTTTCATGAGACGATAGGACGATGCAAACAACTTGTGCTGTAGTCCGGCCAACCCGGCGGGATTATAGATCGGCGCGGCGCCGTCATTGGAGATAGCACGATAGGCGCCACCCATGGCAGTGGGGCGAGCACCCACCGGCACCTGGAAGAACGCGCCGGCGTATCCACCGTCACCATCGGCCGCATCGAGGGCACCGCCTAAACTCAGGATCAGTACCAGCGCCAGTGGAATCGATATGTTCATTCTAATCATTGGTAGTTCCTCACGGTATTACCGCCAGCTTACCCCAGCGAACATCGCCGCTGCCATACTCGACCTTGAAATAATAGACACTCACAGCTACCTGTTCGCCCTTGCCGTTGTAACCGTCCCAGGTGACGCGATACCCACCCGCGCCGGGGTAGATTCCCGTAGGATAGCTTTCGTTGTCGATTACCCGCGCCACCAGATTCATGGCAAAGTCGTAAATCTCAATCGTGATACTCGTCGGTGACGCTACGACGAAATGGAAATCGACCACCGGATCGCGGGTATGACTGAACGGCACCGGGAAGGCGTAGACCTCATCGGGCGGCGAAGCCGAGTCGACGACGAAGAACGATTCGCCATTGTCGAAGTCATCCAGATCAAATCGGACAGTGCGATCATCGGTTCCCACCCACAAGTACGGTGGGCTGGCCGCCACGCCATATACGGACGCGTTGTATCCGAGTAATGGATCCCCGTAAGTGTCGGTCATCCAGACCGTGTCCCAAATCATTGAGGTGTCATCACTGTTGTAAACCAGGCCACCGCTGGTAGCAGCAAAGACTGTCCTGCCGTCAAAGGCGAAGTTCCATGCGAAGTCATCTCGGTAGAGCGCCTTCCACTTTCGTTGAAAGCCGACCGCCTGGTCGATTTCCTCCGGCGGCAGTTCGACGCCGTCAACATCGACCGGAACCACCCGGCCAACGCTGACTGCGACGGTATCGCCGTACTCGCGGTGGCGGTTCGACACCCAAATACGGGCGTAATCATCGTCGATATATTGAACACTCAGAGCCGGGATAAAACTTCCGACCAACCCGCCCAGCGTACCCAGCGGAGTGTGAGTAATGACGGCGTCGGCAGCCAGGCTGTCCGTATTCACCCGCACGATCCGATATTCCCGCTCATCATTGTCAAAGGTATAAGACACAGCGAAACCGTTGTCGGTTCCAAAAAACAGCGTGTCACCCTTGACCTCTATGGCGGTTATGAGGTCATCGGTGAGAGCGTCGATGACGATGTCGCCAACCTTCTGCTGCACCTCCAGGATTTCCCCCGGGTTCAACCCGGGGTTAAAGCCTCTGGTAGTGAACCTGATACCGGCCGCGCCGACCACATAGGCGGTGTCGCCGATGAAGTTGACATCATTGGTTACAACATCGACCTGCAACCTCAACCAGTGCGTGCTGTCTATATTGTGTCGACCCACAATCGGACGCCCCTCAAGAGTCAGCGGGCGGTGAATCGTCCACACGGCGATTGAATCCAGAATCGTGTCGGTTGAGTCCGAAGTGTAGAACGGTTGCGCCTTGACTCGGACTATGCGCGCCGAACTGGCATCACCCTGCGAGGTGGAATCGTATTCGGGAAAAGCGTGAAACTCCTGGGAATCGATAACACCGACCTGATCGAGATACAGCAGCGCCAACCCGGTGTCGGTTCCAGCCAACAGTAAACCGTCGATTTCGTCCACGGCGTAAACAGAGTTGACGATATTATGCAAGGCCGTCGGAACCTCCGAAGCGATCAGTACTCGTTCCCAGGTTATTCCGGTATCGAGCGAGACGACCAGGCCACCTTCTTGTGCAGCCATATAGAGACGCTCACCCATAACGGTGAAGTCGGAAATGGTGTCGCGGGAAAAAGCGCCCGAGGAGTAGTGCGACTCACCTCGATCATCGGAGATAGCCAAACCGGTCGGAATGTCCAGGTCGGGATCGATCGTCCCTACGAATAGCCGCCCGCGGAAATCGATAATTGCTGATACTTGTGATCCCGGCAGACCGTCATCATCAACAAAGCGGCTTATGTACGGGGCCCCGGTTACCAAGCCTCGGGTCACTCCGTCGTTGCCGCCGAAGAAAACAAAGCTGCTGTCGGTACATTCATCGCAGAACGCGATGCGATTGATCACCTTGGAGCATGGTTTCTCGCGCGGCGGCGCATAGATGAACTCCATCAGTCCACCCGCCGTACCGGCCCAAACCACCAGAGTATCACCATGCGAGGTGTCGGTAGCACAGGAGAAGTAACGATTTCTAAATGACGGCGCTCCGCCGGAATTGAACTGGATCGAATCGAGACTCGACGCATAGATGCGCCGCCAACTGATACCGCCATCGCGTGAGGCCAGGAAGCCACCGGCAAAGGCAGTGAAAAACAGCCACTCGTCGTGACCGGTGATGTCATAGATCACCCTGTCGCCCCCGGTCACGAACGGGATGTTCTGGCCCGCCGGTGAGAAGTCGATCTGGGTCCAGTTGAGTCCGTTGTCGTCGGAATAGGAGACGCCATCGGAGAGAGTGTACAACCGACCATTGATCGGCTCACTATGATTCGAGCCGACCCACAGCCGTCCTCCAACAGAGAAGACCGCCGAGATATTATCGCTGATGAGCGGTTGCGAGCCACCTGAGGCCGAGTTGTGAATCGACCAAGTCAGGCCGCCGTCGGCTGTCGCGTTGAGGCCCTCACCGGTGGCCAGCCAGACACCACCGCCATGTTCGATGATATCGATGGCGGTGTTGGTGAGGTAGCCGCTATCAGGTGAGGTAAAGGCCGATGGCATGAGTTGCGCCGACGAGACCGCAGACGACGGTATGAGTTGCGCCGACGAGGTCACAGCAATTAACATTAGAATCAGCAAAACCAGCCACACGGGCCGGGTGTCTCTTCTCATAAAAGCACTCTCCCAAAAAGAAAACAGCCGCTCACTCTGAACGTTACAGAATAGTGGCGGCAGGTCTTGTCATCAGGTGCAGTCAATATCCCAAATCCGATTGGGTTGTAACAGTTTCCAGTTCTGTGCACAGGCCCGATAATAGTCAATCTCTACTGTCCAGGCAAGACAAATCGGCGGGCCGCGCTGATCCAGAATCTTGTACCGCTGACAGCCCCGGACGTTCCGATCAGTCTTCAACCGATCAGGTTTTTCTTGTGTGTGGTGTACGTCCTCGGGCGCCGACCTTTGCATGCTTGGGGTGGCCCGGATCTTGGAGGTTGTCCCAAAAGTTCGTTTCGCAGGGTCCTGATCTCGACGCAGTCGGGATTGTGACCCTGCGGTCTTTTCTAAACGGTTGCGGAGAGAGCGCATAAGAAACCGGCGGTTCACACGCCCTCCTTGGGAGGTCGCAGGAACCACCGGAACGGGGACTTGTGAGACAGCCTCCTTGGTCCGGGTCTCCTTGGCCGAGGTGGTTTGTCACGAAACCCGCCCGAACGTCCGGGCCACCCTCCCACGGGGATACTGCGCAGACGAGGACGTCTGTGGCGCACAAACACCCCACGGTGCGCTCAACCGATCAGGTTTTTTTCGAAGGTAACGGCTCCCATTACGGAGTCGACGTAGAAATAGCTCTCGGGATGAAAGGGTGCGTAGAACAGATCGGCGCCGACCACTTCCAGGTCGCTTTTCTGAGCCAGCGTCCCGGTCAGCCGATCGAGTTCAGCCCGGTAGGTGATGATCCCTGCTAACATCCGAGCTTCCGCCAATCCGATTGACACCGGCCGGCAGCGGCGATCAAAGCTCTCAACCGAGGTCAGTTCGATTTTCGGAAGAGCGTTGGACATCCGTCTGGCCAACCGGAACATGGCTTCAAAGTTGCCGGTGCGAAAGGCCGGGATAACCAGACGGTCGGAGCGAAACAGGCCGCCGAACAAACGTTGCAGGCGGCCGTGTACTTCTGGCGCCATCTGCAATGACCAAAATGGAAACAGTTGATCGGAGGCGCCGCCCTCGGCGGCGGTCACGGAAATTGAACCGACGTTCCCGGCCGGCTGTTCGAGTGATACAATCTGATGGCAGTTGTTGCAGACATAGAGAATCGACTGTTCCGGCGGCAGGTCGTCGGCACAGTTGGGACAACGATGGAAATCAACACTCAGTTGACCGAACTCCATTTGGAGTGGCTCCGCCGGTGTGACATCGTCAGAGTACTCGAGTCGGTCGATATGATCCAGCAAGCGACCGGTCACGGCGTCAACTACGAATCGATTGAAGTCACCGCCGGCATAGGACTCTACCACAATGCAGGGGAAATAAAGCAGCGAAGCCACCGGCCGGTATAGCTCGGTGCGGTTTACTCCGAAGGCGGCCTCGTCGAGTTGGGCCAGGCTGTTGACCCGCCTGAGCAACTCATCGCACGCATCCTTCCACTGCTTGACCACCGGCAACGGATCGAACCCATCCTGGGTATTGTCCCTCGAGAAAGGCAGTAACTTGAGATAGCTCGTTCTGACACCTATTCCTTCGGGAATGCCGTCGAAATCGACTCCAGCCGGCAGGGTAGTACTGTACGGGGTCAAGCTGACATCGGTTTTCTCCATCTCCGACACGTGCTGCGGGTTGCCGTTTTCATCGAGTCCGTACTCGCGCGTTTCGATACGGTTGCGCACTTTCAGCAGGACAGCGTCAACCTTCCAGTAGGGATAGTAAAGGTACTTGAATTGCAGGTCGGAACCGGTTAGGGGCAGACCGTTCTCTTTGAGGTGGCGATCGACACTGAAGCGGGCCTCTCGCTTCGATATTTTCGCTGAGACCAGATAGGCCGGGGGTATTTCCGGCTGGGTCACCCTGAGCACCGAACCGCAGTGATCGCAGGAGATTACGAAATACTCCGACTCCAGCTTGAGTTCGCCGCCGCAGCCGGGACAGCCGACGCCAATATAGAATCCGCTGAGGTTCTTACTTGTCTGCGTCAGTTGCGTCATCACCGCTTACTGCCTTACCGCAGGCGCCACAGAACTTCGACCCCGGCACCACCTCGGCGCTGCAGTGCGGGCACTGCGCACGGGCGTCCAATTGATGTCCGCAGTAATGGCAGAAGTTGGCTTCGGTCGGCAACTCCTTGCTGCATGACGGGCATCGATTCTGCACGACCATGGGATGTCCGCAGCGGTAGCAGTAACGCGACTGCTCCGGGGTCTCGGCGTGACAGCCCGGGCAGGCCACAGTGGCGATCGATTCGCGCTTGAGGTCCTGCTGTTCGGGAGAGAAAACTTTCGACAACATCGCCGGCATCATTATCCCCACTCCAGCGGCCATACCCATGGCCGACCCGGCCTGCCCCGCGCCGCCGGACGAGCCCAGACCTTTGGCCATCTCGAATTTGAGAAAATTGTCAAGATCGCCGACCGCCTCCAACCCGGACCGATGGTCGATCATCTTCGCCACTTCCTCCGGCGGCGTGATGGAGGAGATGAAAAAGTCCACCAGTTCCATGCCGTACTTTTCAAACTCGTTGGTCACGATCTGTTTGAACTGCGCGGCCAGTTCCGTATAAATAGCGGGCAGATCAAGGATAGTGTCAAGTTTCTCCCCTAACAGGTCGTTCATGCGCGCTATGATGACGTCGCGTAAGTAGCTTTGGATTTCATCCGTGGTGTAGCGCGCCTGCCGGCCGACAATTGAGTTGAGGAACAGAGGAGGGTTTTGGATCTTGATAGTAAACGCGCCGTGGCCGCGCAGCCTGATCAACCCCAGCTTGCTGTCTTTGAACGTGACCGGATGTTTGGTGCCCCATTTCAGGTTGGTAAAAATCTTCAGATTGACAAAGTAAACCTCGGAGCGAAACGGCGAATTGAACCCGAACGGGAAGGCCAGCAGCCTGGTCAGAATCGGCAGGTTCAGAGTCGACAAAGTGTGCCGTCCGGTCGTGAAGGAATCGGCGGCGTGACCATTTTTGAAGAACATAGCCATCTGGCTGTCGCGCACGATCAACTGAGCACCCATCTTGATGTCGGCTGAACCCTGCTGCGGGATCCGATAGATCATTTCCTCGCCACTCGGGTCGGTCCATTCCAGTATTTCGATCAACAAACCCATGATATCTCCCTACGGTGGTGTTTTCATCTTACTCGAATTATCGTCACAACCGGTCTGGGCTTGAATCGAAACCCTCTGTGCAGACGGACGCGATTAGGCGCCGTCACAAATAATTTGACAGATGCCTCCGCTCGGGTGTATATAGACAGAAGAGCTTTATGGAAGGGATCATGGTTGATACAAATTCGTAGATTATTGCCGCTTATGGCCATTACGGCCTGCCTGATCGGCTTGGTGTTGCCCGGCTGTGACACGCTGGTTACCGAAATCACAGAAATCACCACCGCCGGACATCCGACAGCCGAATTCGGGTTGGATACTAACAGCGTCGATTCCGGCTGCGTACCGCTGACGGTAACATTTATCGACAAATCAAGCGGCCCGCACAATGAATGGTCGTGGTATTTCGGAGATGGTGATTCTTCCAACGACACCAACCCCACGCATACCTATGATTCAGCCGGCACTTACACGGTTACCCTGTTCATCCGCAATTACGAAGGAATCGATGAAGAACCCGGCGTTGACAACGAGGTCAAGAATCGCTTCATCATTGTCGGCACGACCATCAATAGTTTCACGGCCAGCCCCACCGTTGGCTGCCAGGGTATGGAAGTTACATTTGCCCCGATTGAGTACGGCGGCATAACCGACTTCAGTTGGAACTTCGGTGACGGCAGTCCGGTCAGCAGTGACTCCAATCCAACCCATCCTTATAACACGGCTGGAGTTTACTCTTGCACTCTCACTGTTACGGGAGAATGCGGCACTAAAGTGATCGGATATGACAGCATGATAATCGTCAACCCCTGCCCGGTGGCTCGGATCTGGGTGGATACGCTATACGGCTGCAAACCCCTTATTGTCGAATTCGTCGATAGTACTGACTATCGGGATCTGGATCGGGACAGCGTGTACTGGCGGATCGAAGGCGACAGCCTGATCGATACTTCCAACACCGGTACTTTCTCCTATACCTTTGAGGATCAAGGGAAGTACACGGTGAACTTGACCGCCTACAGCGCGGGCGGAGAGGCCGTCGACACT